>DATKAT010000094.1:0-8799 GCA_035514675.1 Acidobacteriota bacterium
GGGATCAATCGGCTGACGGAGCGAAGCGACGTAGAGAGGCTTTTCGGCGCCGATTCGAGCCGGCTGGAAAGCTTCCAGCAAAAAGGATCGACGCTGGTGGGAGACGTCCACCCTGGCGATCCCCTGGGCGTGGCCTCAGCCGTCACTCCCGTTCCCGGCGGCGTCGGCCCCCTGACGATCGCGCAATTGATGAAGAACACTCTCCGCGCCTGCAGGGCCAGGCGGGGACTGGACACGTTGGAGAAGCAGTTATGATCAACCGGATCTATCGATTGGCGTTTTTGCTTCTTCTGCCCGTCTGTCTGCTGGCCGCCGCCGAGCCGATAGAACGAATTCGGGTTGCGAAGGGGCCTTACTTCATGACGATGAGTCCGGACGGCTCAAAGCTTTACGTCACCGCCTTTGCCGACAACGACATCCAGGTCATCGACGTGCAGTCGCGGCAGGCGACCGGGACCTTTTACGGCGGCTTCGAACCGGTCGGAATCGCCATGACTCCGATGGGCGACCAGATCTTCGTCACCAATCTGAATTCCGGTGTGGTCAAGGCGATCGACGCCCGTACTCACGAAATCCTCAATGACATCAAAGTGGGCGGAATGCCCAGCAATGTCGTGGCTTCGCCCGGCGGCCAGGAGATCTACGTCACGAATTTCGGGCGGGGCAGAATCGGTCGAGTCGATTTCGTCGACGCTTCCACTCACCGAATTCTGGGCGAGGTCGAGGTCGGCATTCGACCATTCAACGGCGTTGTCTCGGAACTGGGCGACCAGCTCTTTGTCATCTGCGCCGGCTCGAATGATCTGTACGTGATCGACGTCAACCGGCGGGAAGTGGTGAAGCGCATTCCGGTCGGCCAGGGTCCGGATGGAATCGCCATAGCCAGAGACGGCCTGACCCTGTTCGTGGCAAACAGCGGAACCAACGACATCTCGGTGATCGATCTGCTGGACCTTGTTGAAGTCAAACGGGTCCCGGTCGGGGAGAAGCCGTTTAATGTGAAGGTGGGCCCGGACGGCAGGGTTTTCGTCGTCGAGACCGGTTCCAATACGGTTTCGGTTTACAGTCCGGAGCTGGAGAAGCTGCACGCCTTCCGGACCAGAAAGAAGCCGGTCGACGTGGCCCTGTCGCCCGACGGCAAGTACGCCTTCGTCACCGATGAAAAAGACAACCGCGTGCTGGTCTTCGCCGTGCCTTAGTGCGCAACTCGACTCTCACTAGCGGATGGGGGGGCCGGCGAGCCAATCGTAGCCGATTTCCGGATCGTCGTGAGGGATGCGTCCCTCATCCTCCGGGTTGTAGACGCTGGAGGTGACGTAAAAAAGGTGCGCGGGACCGCTTAAGCAGCGGCAGCCGTGGGCGACTCCGGGAGGAATCTTCAGAACTCTAGGCTCGCGATGGTCGCCCATCAGGATTTCTTCGGTGATGCCGCTGGTCGGGGAATCGTGCCGCCGATCGTGCAACGCCACTTTCAAGACGCCGCCGCACACGTACCACCAGTCCACCTGTTTGCGGTGGATGTGCCAGGCCTTGATGACCCCCGGATACATCAGCGAATGACTCCACTGGCCGAATCCTTCTTTGAAAAACTCGTCTGACGCACGGATCAACTCCGTGAAGAATCCGCGTTCATCCGCATGCGCTACCAGCATTTTGCTGATCACGCCTTGAATCTTGTGCTCCCCCGCCTGTGCCGTCATCAAGTCCCATATTGTACCGGTTTTTCGCAGGCGAAACGCGCCGCGAGGCCGGGGAAGCGGCTCTGACCGAATCGACGCGTCAGCCCGGGTAGCTGTTCGCGGTGTCCTGCGGCTTTCGACGGCCGGCTCGCGCGCCTGCGGCCAGATGCACCAGGAACGCCGCCAGCAATCCGCCTGATCCGGCCATCACGCTCCGTTGCAGCGAGGAAAACAGCGCCTCCCTGCGGGCGCGCGAGGGAATCTGCACGTCTGTAAGGACTTCAAGACTCGGCCGCAGGCTGTGGGCCAGCTCGGCCCGATGGAGCTCGAGTTCGTCAAGTTGCTCCAACTTATCCACGAGTCTTCGGTTCAAGCGATTCAGTTGCCGGGTTACTTCCGGACCTGTGCGGAATTCGCTTAGAATGACCAATTGACGCTGTCTTTCCTCAATCATTTCGTTCCGGAACTGCCTCAGATGCCGAGTCAGCTGCGTCAAAAGTTCAGGGACCCCTCTCTCTGACGCCCCTGGGGATTCAGATTCAACCCGTGCAGTTCCCTCCCCTCCCATGGCCAGCAGCCGCTCCTCCAGTTCCAGCGCCGGGTGAGCCGACGGGAGGAGATCGGACAGCGGACCGATCTCGCTGAAATCCTGGACCGAAGAGACTTCCCGCAGTCGGCCCAGTATGACCTGCAGCCGTCCGATCCTGGGGTTCAGTTCATGGAATCGCGCCTGGACCCGCGCCACTTGTGAAAGATTGGA
Organism: Acidobacteriota bacterium; assembly: GCA_035514675.1. Taxonomy (GTDB): domain Bacteria; phylum Acidobacteriota; class UBA6911; order RPQK01; family JAPXNP01; genus DATKAT01. Next base: position 2,440 of record DATKAT010000094.1, read on the forward strand.
GTCCAGCGCTTGCTGATAAATTTTTTGGAAATTCTCGATCTCCGCTTCCAGAGAGTCAGCGCGGGCTCTCAGTTCGGAAATCTCTCGATCTAGGATGGTAAGTCGCGCTTGCACGTCTCTTTCAATCTGCAATTGGATCAACGCTGACAGCTCCTCCAAAGCCAGTTCGGCGCCGCGCCGGCTCTGCGAAGCGAAGTTCGATCGGGCTGCCAGGAGCAAGGCGTCTCGGGCGCTATCCCACCGGATTTCGATCGAGGACCGACGCCATTTCGGAAGCCCCGGAAAAAACCAGCGGCCGGTTGCGTCGTCCTCGTCCTCCAGCAATCCTGCGTCCTCGGCTTCAGCCAGTCTCGCACGTACCCGCTCGTTTAACTCCCCGATGGAGTCGTGGTCCGTCAGTCGCTCGAAATCCACGCCTGAAGCGGGCGCTGCCGCGCCGCATTCTCCCTTGATGACCTCAGCCCGGACGTATGTTGAGAAATCGGCGGGAAAGTAGCTGAGAAGCACATACAGCGCCGCCGCCGTCAGAACGATTGTCAGGAGTAGCGCCCGCAGTCCAACGGCGGGGGATTGTTCCGAACCGCCTTTCCGTTGCTGATCCCGCATTGCCTATGTCGCGGCTTCATCCGACCCATCGCCGATGCGGCTTCGCTCGGCCCAACATAAGATTCCTGCATCGTCGAATAGTTGCGGGGGAGGTCGGGGTTCTAAGTGCTAAGTGCTATGTGCTTGGTGCTTCTTACCTCGTTCCGGGTTCTGGGGATTGTTGAAGCGCCTGCAAGTAGCTGAACTTATGCAAGCGCCGGATGTCGGAGCGACGCGCCCGGAGTGGGCGCGTCGCTCCGACAATCGCGCTGCAACGTTCACCAGCAGGCGTAGCAGCGCTCGACATTCTTCCGGCTGAAACTTGAAACCTGAAATTTGAAACGTGAAACCCGGAACTCGGAACATGGCACGGATCCGTCAGGCCTCCGTCAAGGATAGTACGATCTGATTCCAGCCCTCCGGTCCCGGAGCAGGCGCCTGCAGCAAGCCGGGAATGCGATCCTGCAGCGACGCGGCGCTCGCCGGGTTGGGGATCTGGACCGGAATGTCGACCGCCTGCAGAAGGCCGAGATCGTTCAGACTGTCTCCCAAACCTATGCTCTGGATGGTTCGCCATCCGTTTCTGCGATAGAGATCGAGCAGGCGCCTGACGGCGTCGCCTTTATCAAAGTCTCCGGTCAGGTGAAAATAGCGGCCCCCTCGGGTCAACCTCAGCCCGCGGCGGCTCATTCCGGCTTGCCATTCGCCCCCCAGTTTCCTTTCCGCCTCTGGAGAAGATTCCCGCAGGCGAAAGGGAATATCAAATTCGCGCTGTTTGGAACGCTGGGCGGCCTCCAGGCTCAGTCCGGTTTCGCGGGCGATCTCATCAGCCGACAGATCCTTCCACAAAACCAGCATCCCGCCCAGCTTCTCTTCAAGGCGACGAAGCGCCTCCGCCAGCTCGGCGAGCGGTTCGCCCAGAGGAAGGAGCAGGAACGAGCCCCGGGTCTCTAGATCGGATGGCAGGGTTTCGAAATACCCTTTCGGAAGATAGATTCCTCCTCCATTTTCGACGATCAATGGAGCGCCGGTTCCCATCGCCTGCTGCAGCGGAATCATCTCCGCTGCCGTCTTGCTGCTGCACAGAACCAACGGCCAGCGCAGACGCTTCAGTTTTTGCATGGCCGGAACCGCGGGATCCCAGCAGTAGGTTTCATGATCGAGCAGCGTTCCGTCCAGATCGGTGATGACGATGCGGGTCGGCCGGTCAGAACGGCCCGGGTTCGGGAGCGTCATTCCGCCATCATCGTATGCGCCTGAAGGAAGTTCAAAGTCGGCCTTGGCCGCAATTGCGTCTGAGCCCGTTCGCTGCGCATGGATGAGACGGGGGCTCGGGTCAGATTTCGAGGATGCGAAAACTGGAGGAGAAAAAGGCATGAAATCCAATACCTCGAAAGCTATACTCTTAAAGCAGCATGCGCCAAATCCTCGCAGCTTTCGCCTTACTGTCGGCTTTCTGGACCCTCAGCCCGTCGGCTGTGGAAGAAGACTCCCTGAAGGGGACGTTTCTGGTGGCGACGTCGCAAATGAGGGACCCGCGTTTCGAGCGCACGGTGATTCTCATTATCGATGACAGCGAGGATGGGACGATGGGTTTGATCGTTAATAAGCCGGCTGACCGGATCGATCTGCGGACCGTCTTCCATCGTCTCCAGAATCCGCCGGATCCCGGCGATGCGGAAGCCACGATCTATTTCGGGGGCCCGGTGGAGTTGGCGATGCCGTTTATTCTGCACTCCACCGACCGGACGCTCGATTCCAGTCGCACAATAATTCCCGGCGTCGCCCTTTCGGTCGACCCGGAGCTTCTCAAGCAAATCATGCGAGGAGAGGGCCCGGAGGACGTTCTTTTCATTTTCGGCTACTCCGGCTGGTCGACCGGGCAACTGGCCGGAGAAATCGCCGAGGGCGCCTGGTACACGGTGGAAGCATCCAGAACGCAAATCTTCGCAGTCGATCCGGAAAAGACCTGGGAAAAGATCATGGAGACGCACACGATTCGCATGTAGGCGGGCCGCTCAGACCGTCCGACTGAAAAAAGGCTCCGGCGCTGAACCTTCAGGAGATTCCGCGTTGGCGAGGAGAAGCGCGGGATTCCCGCCGGCGGCTGTCTCCGGAATTCGGCACCGGGTGGAAGCCATGCGGTTCAGTCTTAGACAGGAAATCTTCGAAGCGCCGCGTTGCACTCTGCGCAATGCCCGGACTCAAAGGGGAGTAGCATGAAGAAAGCAATCTTGATTTCCATCGTCGCAGTGGTTGCGACGGTCGCCTTTATTCAGCTGGAAAGCACCGGTTTTTCAGCCCTTAGCCAGGGAGAAGCCATGCCTGGATTTCTCGACACTCCATTCTTGCCTGACGGCCGCTGGAGAGTGCATGACGCCAGACGTCCGCGCCCCGAAACCGTGATTCCCTCTGCCCCGTCTGCGCAGGAGAGGCCCGGAGTGCCCCCATCCGATGCCGTGGTTCTGTTTGACGGCTCCGACCTTTCCGCGTGGTGGACCCCGGGGGGCAACGGAGAAGTCAGGGAAGCCGCCTGGCAGGTGCGCGACGGCTTTATTGAAGTCGTACCCGGATCGGGACACATCTTAAGCCACGAGAAGTTCGGCGACTGTCAGGTTCACGTCGAATGGGCGACGCCGACCGTCATCGAAGGAGAGGGCCAAGGCCGCGGCAACAGCGGCATCATGCTGATGGGCGGAAGATATGAGATTCAGGTTCTCGACTCGTATGAAAACCCCACCTACGCCGACGGCCAGGCCGGCGCCATGTACGGACAGTACCCTCCGCTGGTCAACGCCTCGCTGCCGCCCGGTCAGTGGCAGACCTTCGACATCATCTTCGAAGCTCCGCAGTTTGACGGCGACCGGGTGGTCAAACCGGCCTACGCCACGGTTTTTCACAACGGCCTTCTCCTGTACCACCGCAAGGCATTTATCGGCCAGGTCGCGCACAAGGAGGTGGGTACCTACCGGCCGCATGAGGCGGAGGCCCCCCTTCTTCTGCAGGACCACGGCGACAAAGTCCGGTTTCGAAACATCTGGGTCAGGAGACTGAGCCTGGAGGAGTGAGAGGGTTGGTGCTAGGTGCTTAGTGCTGGGTGCTGGGTGCTTTTCTTTTGAACTTCGAACTCGGAACTTTGAACTGTAAGCTATGACGATTCGCATCCTTATCATCGGAGGCACTTTCGACAAGGAATACGACGAGATTTCCGGAAGGCTTTATTTCAGGGACACCCACGTTCCGGAGATGTTGAAGCTGGGCCGTTGTCGCTTAAAGACTGAGATCCGCACGGTGATGATGATCGACAGTCTGGAGATGACCGAGTCGGACCGACGATTGATCCTGCAAAATTGCCTCCAGGTTCCTGAAAAGCGCATCGTCATCACTCATGGAACCGACACGATGGTCGAGACCGCCGGAGTGCTGGCTGCAGGCGTCGATGACAAGACGATCGTTCTGACGGGCGCCATGATTCCCTATGCATTCGGGAGTTCCGACGGACTGTTCAACCTGGGCAGCGCGCTTTCCTTCGCGCAGGTGCTGCCTTCCGGCATATACATCGCCATGAACGGCCAGTATTTTCACTGGGACCAGGTCCGCAAGAACACTGACACCGGCGCGTTCGAACCTCTGAAATAGAAGCGATCGACTCTCGACTTCTCGGGGAAACTTTGGTCCGGTTTCGGTTATGATGGCGGGTGCATGGGAAAACATCCGCTGGCAGGGCATCCGGCGCCCGATTCGATCCTGGAAAACATCCCAAGACTGGTCAGCGCCTACTACCGGTTCAAACCGGATTTCGAGAACCCCGCGGAAAGGGTGAGTTTCGGGACTTCAGGCCACAGGGGGTCTTCCCTGCAACGGGCGTTCAATGAATCGCACATTCTTGCGATCACACAGGCCATCTGCGAATTCCGAAGATCGCAGGGAATCGACGGGCCGCTTTATCTGGGCATGGACACCCACGCTCTGTCGGAACCGGCCCACATGACGGCGCTGGAAGTGCTTGCCGCCAACGAAATCGAAACCTTCATCGACAAGGATTCCGGCTACACTCCGACACCCGTCGTTTCTCACTCCATTCTCAATTTCAACCGCAGCCACGCCTATCGGCGAGCCGACGGCATCGTCATCACCCCGTCTCACAATCCGCCCGAAGACGGCGGCTTCAAGTACAACCCCCCGAACGGAGGTCCGGCTGACACCGAAATCACGAACTGGATTGAATCCAGGGCCAATCAATTGATGCGGGAAAGCTTGCATGGAGTCCGACGCATTCCCTACGAACAGGCTCTCAAGACATCCCATATCCAGCCGTACGATTATCTGAACGCATACGTATCAGAGCTGGACCAGGTGGTTCGGATGGACGCCATCGCGTCGTCCGGCCTGCGGCTGGGAGTAGATCCCATGGGCGGCTCAGGCATCGCCTACTGGGAGCCGATCGCCGACCGCTACGGATTAAACATCGAAGTGGTCAACGAGCGGATCGACCCCACCTTCCGATTCATGTCGGTCGATCACGACGGGCGGATTCGAATGGATTGCTCCTCTCCCTGGGCCATGGCCGGATTGATCGGTTTGAAGGACCGCTTCGATCTGGCGTTTGGAAACGACACCGACTATGACCGCCACGGTATCGTCACTCCTGACGGCGGGCTCATGAACCCGAATGCCTACCTGTCGGTCGCAGTCTGGTATTTGTTTCAAAACCGGCCGTGCTGGGAGGAAGATGTTGCGGTGGGAAAGACCCTGGTCAGCAGCAGTCTGATCGAGCGCGTGTCGCAAAGCATGGGAAGGAAGGTCTTGGAGGTGCCGGTCGGCTTCAAGTGGTTTGTGGATGGCCTCTTAAGCGGCAGCCTCGGTTTTGCGGGGGAGGAGAGCGCGGGAGCGTCCTTCCTGCGCCTTTCGGGGGGTGTCTGGACGACGGATAAGGACGGCTTCATTCTGGACCTGCTTGCCGCCGAAATGAAGGCAGTCACGGAGAAAGACCCTGCCGAGATTTTCGATCAACTTTGCCGGGAGCATGGAACGCCAATTTACGAGCGCATCGACGTGTCCAGCACTCCGGAACAGAAGGAACTTCTGAAATCGCTGTCCGCCGGCGCGCTGGAAGCCTCCGAATTGGCTGGCGAACCAATTCTCGCCAAATTGACGCGGGCGCCCGGAAACGACGCCGAGATCGGCGGTCTGAAAGTGGTCGCCAAAAGCGGGTGGTTCGCCGCCCGTCCATCCGGAACCGAAGACGTCTACAAGATCTACGCCGAAAGCTTTCGAGACCGGGACCACCTGAATCGGATTCAGAATGAAGCGAAAGAGCTTGTTCAGAAGCTATTTGAGTCGGATGGTGCTTAGCGTTTAGTGCCAGGTGCGTAGTGCTTAGTGCTGAGTGCTAGGTGCTGCGTGCTTGGTGCTGGGTGCTGCGGGGTTGCACAACTCAGCATTCGAAGAACCGCCTGAAGCAATGAACAAAATTCCATCCAGGAACGTCCTGCGCCATGCAAGCTTCAAAGTCCCAAGACTACCCCAGCACCAAGTACCCAGCACCAAGCACTCAGCACTCAGCACTCAGCACTCAGCACCCAGCACCCAGCACTAAAAGCCCCCTACCCCCCGATATACGACATCGACCGGGAGGGCGGCTGAAAGTCGGGCTCGTTGATTCGGTGGGACGCCTCTTTTTTCAAAACCGTGGCTTGGACGAAGTCGATCAGCTCCGCATCGTCGGCGCCGTTGCGCAGCAGGCTCTTGATATCGTGCTCGACGACTGAAAAC
>DATKAT010000095.1:0-6286 GCA_035514675.1 Acidobacteriota bacterium
TCGAACAGCAGGCCGACGGCCGCCTTGAAATCCTCCCTGCGCTTGAAAAGCCGCAGGGCTTCAGGAAAACGATCCGCCGAGGTGAATTCCAGCAGACTTTCGAGCCGGCGGCGGGGCCGTCCCTTCTCCGGCGGCCGACCGATCGAGTCGAGCAGTTCGGGATTTCGGATGAGGGTTTCGGACAGAAAATCCCCGGAAGCCAGGACCGTCAGAAGTCTTCGGGCGAAATCGCCGTTTTCCACCATTTCGCTGAGAAGCGCGACGCGGCTGCCCGACGCCTCGAAGAAGCGGTCGAGCCGACTCAGCCAGGCCCTGGGATCGTCGGCCAGAGGGGAGAGCCGGGTGAGCTCGGGAATCAGGTTGGCCAGCAGGTTGCGAAGTCGAGCCGGCGAATGGGGAAAGGCTTTGGCGTCGGCCAGGAGCCGAATTCCTTCGTATAAAGCGCTCGGCTGGAAGGCTCCTGCTTCTCCCAGCCGCCTGACCGCCTCTTCCGGATCGATTCCCGGCCGCAGGATCGCCTGCTGCGGGGGCTGGTCGTCGGACGATTCGGAAAAGAGGCTCCGGTAGAACCCGCTGACCGACTGCCGGTGGTCGGCCAGCGTCGACTCGAACTCCGGGAGAGAGGCGAATCCCATTCGACGGGCGCACTTTCGCAATTCCTCTTCGCCGCCCGGAAGCGCGTGCGTCTGCAGGTCGTGAACCAATTGCAGCTTGTGCTCGAGATTTCTCAGAAATCGGTAGCTGTCTGCCAGCTGTCGGCCTTCCTCCTGTCGGATGAAATCCAATCGAACCAGCTCCCGCAGCGCGTCCAGGGTGCGTTGCGCGCGCAACCGGCGATGGCGGCCGGCGTAGAGGAGCTGGAAGGACTGGACGAAAAATTCGATCTCGCGAATCCCGCCGCCGCCCAGTTTGATGTCGATCGATTCGGGCTGGCTCCGCTTCAATCGCGCATCGCTGCGCTGCTTCATCCAGCGGATCTCTTCGATGGCGAAGCGATCCAGGTAACGCGGGTACAGAAAACTTTCGATCGACTTCAGGAAGCGATTTCCCAGCTCCAGATCGCCGGCCGCCGAGCGGCACTTCAGCAGCGCCAGCCGGTCGCCCGTGTCGGCCCAGGTCTGATAGTAGTGGCGGGCGGCGGGCAGGGAATAGGCTATTTCCCCGGACCCTCCCATCGGGCGCAGCCTCAAATCGACTCGGTACAGCCGGCCCTCCCGGGTGAATTCGGTCAGCGCCCGGGTGAACTCCTTTGCGAAGCGCAGCATCCGTTCCCGCTCCGATTCGTCTTCGTACAGGTAGATCAAATCGATGTCGGAGCTGAAATTCAGCTCCCGCCCGCCCAGTTTTCCCATTGCCAGCACCGCAAATCCAAGGGGGCGATCCCCGGACAGCAGCCGGAAGACGGCCTGCAGCGTCGATTCCGCCAGCAGGGAGATCTGCAGGACCGTTTCGTCCATGCCGCTGCGCTGCAGCAGATCCTGGGCGCCGATGCGAAGCGTCTCCCTGCGGCGCATTCTCCGGAGGGCGTTCAGCGCCGCCGTCGGTTCTTCCGAAAATGCGAGGCAACGCTCCGACTCCGTTAGGTAATGATCCTCCGAGAGGCGGGGCTCCAGGCGGTTTTCCTCAATCAGCCAGTAGAAATACTCGGGGTTGCGCAGCAGCAGCTGGGAAAGAAAGGGGGAGCCGCCCAGCAGCTGCACCAGCACTTCGGCCGCCGGCGGATTCGATTCCAGGAAGGCGAGGAAATTCAAGGGTCCGGCGGCGCCTTCAAAGTAGCGGACGAGATGATTCAGCGCCTCGTCGGGAGCGGCGCTGGAGGCCAAAAGTTCCAGCATCGGCTCCGCCCAGCGCGCCAGCCGGACCGGATCTCCCACCAGCTCCGCCAGATCCTGCATCCGTCGATCCGCGTCGGCAGGCGAACGGAAGCCGCGGAGCCGGAGAAACTCCGCGGCCTGGGACTGTGGAAGATCCGGTGAAAGAAAGAGGTCGGCCGCCTTCACTCCGGAATTTTATCAATTTCCAGCCGCCAGGGCCGACTCCCCGACGCGAGCGACGCAGCCTGCCGTCTGTAACATGCGGGCTAAATATCGAAGTAAAGCGCGAATTCATGCGGATGGGGTCGCAGTCGAATGGCGTCCACTTCGCGCTTCCGCTTGTATTCGATCCAGGTCTCGATGACGTCCGGCGTGAAGACGTCTCCTCGAAGCAGGAAATCATGGTCCTGCTCCAGCGCGTTTAAAGACTCCTCCAGACTGCCCGGCGTGTTTTCCACTTTAGACAGGTCCTCGGGTTCCAGATCGTACAGGTCCTTGTCCATCGGATCGGGCGGCATGATCTTGTTCTGAATGCCGTCCAGTCCGGCCATCAGCATGGCTGAAAAAGCCAGGTAGCCGTTGGCTGACGGATCAGGAGTGCGGAACTCGATCCGCTTCGCCTTCTCGCTTCGAGAATAGGCCGGGATCCGAACGCAGGCGCTTCGATTTCGCATCGAGTAGATCAGATTGATCGGAGCTTCGTACCCGGGCACCAGCCTGCGGTAAGAGTTGGTGGTGGGCGCGCAGAAGGCCAACAACGCCCCCGCGTGCTTCAGGAGGCCGCCGATGTAGTAAACCGCCGCCTTGCTCAGATCGGCGTAGGTGCCGGCTTCATAGAACAGATTCTTGCCGTCCTTCCACAAGCTCTGGTGACAGTGCATGCCGGAACCGTTGTCCTGAAAGATCGGCTTGGGCATCAGGGTCGCCGTCTTTCCGTGGCGTCGGGCTACATTCTTGACCACGTACTTGAATTTCAGGAGCTTGTCGGCCATCTTCAGCAGCTCGTCGAAACGCATGTCGATTTCACACTGGCCTCCCGTAGCCACCTCGTGATGGTGAATCTCGACGGTGACGCCCAGTTGTTCGAGCGTCAGCATCATCTCCGTGCGGAGATCTTGCAGCGTGTCCATCGGGGGCACCGGAAAGTACCCCTCCTTGTAGCGGGCCTTGTAGCCGAGGTTCGGATTCTCCTCGCGACCGCTGTTCCAGAAGCCCTCCACCGAATCGATGAAGTAGTAGCCGTGGTTGTAGGTCTGGTCGAAGCGGACGTCGTCGAGCACGAAGAACTCCGGTTCGGGGCCAAAGTAAACCGTGTCCGCAATGCCGGTGGAAACCAGATACTTTTCCGCCTTGCGGGCGATATACCTCGGATCCCGACTGTACGGCTCCCCGCTGATCGGATCACCGACGTCGCAAATCATCACCAGCGTGCGAACTTCAGTGAACGGATCTTCAAAGGCGGTGTCCGGATCGGGAAACAGCAGCATGTCGCTTTCCTGAATCTGCTGAAATCCGCGAATGCTGGAACCGTCGAATCCGAACCCCTCGCCGATGCTCTCCTCGCTGACCTGGTGGGGCATGGCCGTAAAATGCTGCCACAAGCCCGGCAGGTCGCAGAATCGCAGATCGACCGCCTGGATCTCCCGGTCCTTGATCCACTGCACGATTTCTTTGGCTTCCATAATGAGATCGCTCCTCCTTCGCCTTTTCGATTTCATTTGCGATACACGAAAACGGTCATCTGCGACGTTTTTGTGGAACGCTTCGTAATTATTTGAGAGATTCTAGACTAACCGTCTGAAGAAAATCCACCATAAGTGAACATTTTATTTTCCATTTTTGAATCGACAAGACGCTTCGGCGAACCTTCCGCTGCCACTGACGGGAATCGATTCGCGTCCGACGGCTACTGCAGCCCCAGCACGGCCGAGATGACGGCCAGAGCGACGGCCGTGACCCGCAGGATGTTCAAGGCGCTGCGAACCGTCTTGCCGGTGGCCAACTTGCCGATCCAGGCGGGAAGCGTGCTGGCGCCGACCAGGCCGATGGCGAAGATGACTCCGAACAGCGTGCCCCACTGGGCGGGTTCAAAGTGCTGGAACGTGACGCCGACGGTGGTGGGGAAAATGGGGCCGAATACGAAGCCGGCCAGCGCGATGGCGCCTTTGGCGGCGCCCAGCGAGCCGGCCGTCATCATCAAGGTGATGGCGACCGCCGCAATCAGGCCGGCCCCGCCCAGAACGTAGGCGCCGACCGGAGTCAACTCGATGCCCGTAATCTGATCCTGCAGGCCGAACAGCAGCCGGCTAGCCATCATAGCGACGAAGAAAATCGACAGAACGTTGCCCGCTTCGCGATCGCTGGCGCCCATCTCCGAGGCGTAGGTGGTGATCCAGACGGCCATGGAAACCTCCAACCCGACGTAGCAGAAAAGGGTCAAGGCGGCCAGCCAGGTCACCAGGCTCCCCAGCAGCTCGACTGCCACCGTCAGGCTGAACTGCTGGCCTTCAAGCAGCGGATATTCGGCGGCCGCGGCGATCACGATCGGCAGCAGCATGATCAGCGAAACGATCCGCAACGCCCGGGCGTAACTGGTTCGAACGAACAGGGAGGCCACGATAATGGGAATCAGCAGGGCGCCCAGGCCGAAAAACGTGTTTCCCAGATTGCTTCCGGCGGAGGGGTCCTCGAACAGGCCCGGCAGCAGCGTGTTTCCACCCAGATTGATGAATTGCCCGCCGATGCCCAGCACTACGCAGGACGCCATGACGGCCCCGATGCTGCCGGAGGAGGAAATCAGGAAGATGCCGATGGCCGAAAGCGCCATCCCCATCGGTATGATCAGGCCGTGACCGAGGGCGTCCAGCGCGATTCCCCCCAGGATGGCCATCACCACCATGGTCCATTGAAAGACCGCGACGATCTTGCCGAACTGCGCGTCGTCGGCGCCGATCCTCGGCGCCAGCTTGAGTTTGATGCTGCCGAGAAATGCGACCAGAATTCCGAATCCGAATACGCTGAAAAAACCTGCAAGCATGGCCATCGACATGGTGACTCTCCTTCCTGAATGTGACTGGATGCGGTCGCTATCGGCGAACCCCCCGAACCGCTGTAGCGCGGATTATAGCACGCAGGGAGAGCGATCCATAGGGGAGGGTTCATAGTTCCGAGTTCCATTTTGCGTGGATGCGTGTTTTCTCCACTTGTCAAGGCCTGACGGCGGGAGAGGTGTCGCACCCATGCGGGCGCTTCCTCGGTTTTTTGGGACGGCTTGAACCCAGCCCTCACGGACTGGGCTAAAAACTGCCGGCCTTTCGGCCTCATTTGGGCCCGTTAGCTCATCGAATCGCGCTACGCAGAACGCAGAACGAAATACTTGGAACTTGGTCGCGCCCTGCGAAGCCCTGGAAGGGGGGAAACACGCGCTTAAGCAATAAAGAGGAAACCCTTCGTCGCGTCCCGGTTTGACTCGTTTCATTGGCCGTTGGTATGATTCGCTTGCGGGTGGAAACGCTTCCGGAGTCCGGATCCTGCGCCATTTTCTTCGGCGCCGCGGGCGGATTCGCATGCAGGAATGAAATGATGCACAAGTTGCGACAGATCACATTGAGGCTTCGGGAATTCGCGATGATCGGCAGGGGACTGCTGTCTCAACATCATCCGGTTTTGGCGCACATCATCCCGATCCGACGCTGCAATCTTTCCTGCACCTACTGCAATGAATACGACGATTTTTCGGAACCGGTGCCGATTGAAGTTCTGATGGATCGGATCGATCGGCTGGCGGATTTGCGAACGGGTGTGGTAACGATCAGCGGCGGCGAACCGCTGCTGCACCCGGAGCTGGAGGAAGTGATTCGGCGCATCCGCGCCCGGCGGATGATCGCCGGAATGATCACCAACGGCTACCTGTTGTCCCGCAAGCGAATTCGGTCGCTGAACGCAGCGGGCCTCGATCACCTGCAAATCAGCATCGACAACGTCCAGCCCGACGACGTATCGGTCAAGAGCCTGAAAGTCCTGGACAAGAAGCTTGGCTATCTGGTGGAGGAAGCGAATTTCAAGGTCAACATCAACACGGTGTTAGGCTCGGGTGTGGTGAATCCGGAGGATGCCGGCACCATCGCCCGGCGAGCGGCTGAACTTGGCTTCAGCTGTACGGTGGGCGTGATTCACGACGGAGACGGACGTCTCAAGCCGCTGGGCGAAGTGGAACGACGGGTGTTCGACCAGGTCCGGGCGCTGGGAAAGAAGGGTTACGCCCGCCTCAACAAGTACTTCCAGGAGAACCTGGCGGCCGGTCTTCCCAACGACTGGAAGTGCCGGGCGGGCGCCCGATACCTCTATGTTTGCGAAGACGGCCTGGTGCACTATTGCTCGCAGCAGCGGGGCTATCCGGGAACGCCGCTTGCCGAGTACACCGTAAAAGACATCCGGCGCGAGTATCTGACCGCCAAGAGCTGCGCTCCCTA
>DATKAT010000096.1:0-4055 GCA_035514675.1 Acidobacteriota bacterium
CCGCAGACCTTATTAACGGTCATGGCGGCTACTGAAGTCGGCATCCCCGCCCCCAGCGCAGCCTGTCGGGCCGGATTCTGGCCCAAACCGGCCTGCAGGACGTTGCCCATAATCACTTCGTCGACGCCTTCGCCTTCAACCTCGGCGCGCCGGATCGCTTCGGCCACAGCCGTCCGTCCGAGTTCGACGGCGGAAAGGTCCCGAAAACAACCCTGAAAGCGCCCGATCGGAGTCCGACAGGCGGAAACGACGTATACATCTTTCATGCTTGCCATGATATCGCAGTTCGTTCGGCGTTCCGCGCCGGGGCGCATTTATTGGAGCCGGCCGTCCGAAGACGGCAAAATGATGGATAATCTGGCGGCATGAACTGGGTTCCTGCTATCGTATGGTACGGACTGATTTTCTATCTTTCGCACCAGTCCCATCCGCCGGGAGCCGATCTGGCGCCGGCCTTTCTCGGCCACATCGCCGTCTACCTGGCCCTGGGACTGCTGTTGGTTTTCGCTTCGACTTCGAGGTTCCGGCGCCCTCTGAACCGACGGAAATTCCTGGGTGTGATTGCCCTGATTCTTCTAGGCGGCGTTCTGGATGAATTCCATCAGTCCTTCGTGCCGGGACGCGTTCTCTCGGCATGGGACGTTGCGTTTGATATGCTGGGGGGCGCTTTGGGCGCATTCGTCGGGCGCCGGCTGGCCCCACGTTTCAAATCCGCGGCGCAGGAGGGACATTCCTAGCCCGGATTTTGCACGCGGTCCGTCGCGACGCGTCGGAGAGCGATGCGGATGCAAGGCGCGCGACGAAGGCCCCCGCAGTCGTACTTGTGCAGTACGTCGAGGAGGCAAAGGAGCGGCAACGCGGCAGGCGCGTCGCTATCCAACGCCGCAGCAGGTCGCGTGCGGGAGATGCGAACAAAAGGAGCGGTAACGCAGCAGGCGCGCCGCTATTCGGCGCCGCAGCAGGATCTGCGTGCAAGATCCCGGCTAGTCTCCTCGCGACGCTCCCACCCGGATGAGAAGTCCAGGTCAAAGGGGCTGTCGCCCCTGGATAATTCGGATGAGGACCACCGCTACGGCGAGGATCAACAGCAGATGAATGAATCCTCCCAGGGTGTAGGCGCTGACCATCCCCAGGAGCCACAGAATCAACAAGATCACAAAGATCGTCCAAAGCATGATATTTCTCCTTCCTGAATGCGAGCACCTGAACGCTTTTCAATAGCGACTCGACGAACGAGGGATCCTACGATGGATTCGGCGCGTTCAAACGACACCTTTCTTAGCCACTGACAATCTTCACTCGCGTCGAGCTGAGCCGGTGCTTCTGGGTGTAGGGAATGCAATCCGGGTTCCAATTCCCAGATTCCCGCGTCTGTGGCTGTTTCAGGCCGGGTATTTGGAGGCTGCGCATCGGTCCGGGACGGGGGAGCAGCGGGGAAAACTTCCCTGCTTTTCCGGAGAACCGTGACAGTCCTGGTCGGGCCTTACCGGGCCATGGCCGGCTGCCGCTCGGCTTTTACGATGATCGGAAATGATTCAATAAAAACCAAGAATCCTGCTCGAGAAAGCGTAATCGCAAAGGATTGGAGCGGGGCGTTCCTGAGACGGAAGATTCGGTATTTGACCCACACGATTCCTCGAAAAAACCCATCGAGTAGGTTGAATATTAGCGCTGGTCTGAAAAGCGCCTGGTTCCCTGAAAAGCGCCCCGTCCCCTCTTCACGTCGGCGTCCACACGGGCGTTCCGCCCATGTGATCGTCAGAGGTCAACCGGGAGGCCTCCCCACCCTCCGATGGAATCACCCAGATGTCTCCGTGGGGCGCATCGGAATTCTGGAAGAACGCGATTTTCGAGCCGTGGCCCCGCCTGCCTCGGGCTCATCCAATTCGATGGTCTCTTCGCTGATCAGAACGTCCACCTGGGAGCGCTCCGCAAAGCTACCGGGAAGCTCATCGACTTCGGCGATGAATTTGTACCCCACCCGAACAGCAGTCCTCGGCTCCGGCTGTCGCGGTCGAAAAGGGGCGCCGCGCCGGATTGTGCAAGAAGCGTCGCGGAAAAAAAGAAGAGAAAAGGGACTATACTCGGCACTCGCATGACTCGACCCGGGAGGAGTCCATCCTAGCCGAATCGATCGCGGGACGCACGCATGCCGAGTTAAGTTTCAGCTCAGGAGGCTTTGCAGCGCACCGGCTCGATTTCGCCGGATTCCGAAGCGCCGACGGCTGGCGGTCCTAATCTGCAACTCCCCCTGCATTCCGATCGGGCGCCGGGCCTTTTCGGTCTCCTGACTTCGGTCTTCTCCAAGCCGGTTGATCGGCGACGCATCGTTCGAGTAACGTGTTTAAGCCGAGATCATGACAGCCAAAAAGCCGGTTGCGAAAATCTTTGGAACGGACGGCGTTCGCGGAAGGGCGAACGCACCGCCAATGACGGTCGAGATCGCCCTGGCGCTTGGCCGGGCGGCGGGCAAGCTGCTTCGAAGACACGACGGCAGGCATCGAGTCGTGATCGGCAAAGACACCCGGCTGTCCTGCTACATGTTCGAAAACGCCCTGATCGCCGGCCTGTGCTCGATGGGCGTCGACACGCTCATGCTGGGCCCCTTCCCCACTCCAGGCGTCGCCTTCATCACGCGGGCCTACCGCGCCGACGCAGGCGTCGTCATTTCCGCCTCCCACAATCCCTATTACGACAACGGGATCAAGTTCTTCTCCTCGGAGGGGTTCAAGCTGCCCGACGAATGGGAGGACCAGATGGAGGAGCTGGTCGCCGAAAATGATTTTCAGAGCGGCCTTCCGGCCGACGGTCAGATCGGGAGAAACTCCAGGATCTATGATGCGGACGGCCGCTACATCGAATTCGTCAAGGCCACTTTTCCCAAGAGGCGCTCGCTGAGAAGCCTGCGGGTCGCACTGGATTGCGCCAACGGCGCGGGCTACAAGATCGCGCCGCTGGTCTTCCGCGAGCTCGACGCCGAAGTGTTTGTGTACGGCAACGCTCCAAACGGGCTGAATATCAACGACGGGTGCGGATCGCTGCACCCGAAGACGATCCAGGACGCCGTGAAGGCTCACGGAGCCGACGTTGGCATCGCGCTCGACGGAGACGGCGACCGTCTGCTGATGGTCGATGAAACGGGCCGGACGCTGGACGGCGACGACATTCTGGCGATCTGCGCCGCGGCTATGAAAGCGGAAGGAGAGCTCCGCAACAATCGCGTCGTCGTCACGGTGATGAGCAATTTCGGTCTGTTGACATTCCTGAAGGAGAGAGGGATCGAGGCCATCCAATCGCCGGTCGGCGACCGCTACGTCATCCAAGACATGCTCAGACACGACGCCAACCTCGGCGGCGAGCAGAGCGGCCATCTCATCTTCCTGGATCAAAATACGACCGGAGACGCGCTGGTGTCCGCCCTGCAGGTGCTCCGAATCATGATCGAGACCGACTCGCCGTTGTCGCGACTGGCGAACCAGATGGAGCGCTCCCCTCAGAAGTCCATCAGCGTTCGCGTCGCGTCGAAACCCCCGCTGGAAGCCCTGGAATCGGTGCAGGCGGAAATCTCGAAGTCGGAGGCTTCGCTGGCCGATTCCGGCAAGGTGCTGGTCCGGTATTCGGGAACCGAGCCGCTCTGCCGCGTGACAGTGCAGGGCCTTGACAAGCGTCTGGTCGAAGACCTGGCTCAGTCGATCGCAGACTCGATTCGAGCGGAGATCGGGATTCCCCAGGACTGAGCGACACAGCTCAGGCAACCCCCTTCGATGCAATCAGTCGGCTGGCGTTCCAGCAACTCCGCAAGGCAAGAGCCCTGGTAGCCCGCAACGCGGACGCATGAGTCGGCTGCGGCCTTGTCTTGCCGTTTCACTCCTTCACTCCTCCCAGAAGGGCTAACTCCAGCCATTTCCAATGGCAGTCCACGTCCTGAAAACCGATTTCGCGCAACCATCGCAGCTGGGTCTCGACATCGAGAAGTCTGTTGGACGGGTCCTCCTCTCCCTTCCCGATCCCCAAGGCGTCCAGGAACCTGTCGTGAAGCCTCGGCGTGGGCGACG
>DATKAT010000097.1:0-3465 GCA_035514675.1 Acidobacteriota bacterium
CGGAGTCATTGAGGGAACGACCAACGCCGAAGACGGCCAGGTGCTGGAGTTTGCAGCCCGTCCGGCGCCCGAGCTGGTCCGGCCGGCGGAGCCGCAGTGGGCCGAGTCGATTGAACTTTTTAACGGAATGGACCTGACTGGCTGGAAAGTCAGAAGCGAAGAGTTGCCAAACAATTGGCGGGCCGTCGACGGCGTCCTGGAGAATACCGAAGCCGGGACAGACCTGCAGACGGAGCAGGTTTTCGACGATTTTCGTTTGGAGCTCGAATTCAAGTATCCGGAGGGCAGCAACAGCGGAATCTATCTGCGCGGGCGCTACGAAGTGCAGATACAGGACGACATCGGAAAGGAGCCGGACAGCCTTTATATCGGCGGCGTGTACGGCTTCCTGACTCCGTCGGTGAACGCCGCCCGTCCTGCAGGCGAATGGCAGAGCTACGACATCACTCTTCTGGGAAGGGAGGTGACGGTCGTATTGAACGGAGTCACTGTGATCGATCAGCAGGAAATCCCAGGCATCACCGGCGGCGCTTTAGACGGTCGCGAAGACGAGCCCGGTCCGATCCTCTTGCAGGGGGACCACGGCCCGATCTCCTTCCGCAACATTCAATTGACTCCGGCTCGTTAAGGCCCGAAAAGCCCGTTCGTCCAAGTTTCTGAAGGTTGGATCCATGCGACTGCTGGACCCCAAGAAGGTGGATTCTTTCTGGGTGAATGTAAGCCGCCTTCATTTTCCTTGCACGCTTTGCTGTCGAACGAGAAGAAATAGTGCATAATGAGATGCAGACGAGGATCTGAACATGGCTCGCAAATCACTTCCCAATTCAGACATTTGGGAGCGGTCGGCCCGGAATTCCGTTTGTCCCTGGTTGTGGCCCCTTCTTTTTCTGCTTCTGCTCGTCCCGGCGGAAGCTTTTGGGCAGGATCGGGCGGTGATGACTGCGCCGACGGTCCGCTCAGTCGAAGGCGTCGTCTCGGTGGTGACGCAGTTTTCCGGCTTTCGCCCTGACCGCACGTATCGAATCGGCGTCGGGTTTGCAAACGCTCCGATTCCCAGCCTGGAGATCCAGCTCCATCGGGAAAGCAGGAAAATCGGGCAGTTGACCGACTTCCAGCAGGGGTTCGTTTCGCATTGGTGGGGCGTGGACCACGTGATGGCGCGCGGTTTCGTCCTGAAGGGCAGCGAACTGCCGGGCGGCGAGCTCACTTTGGAAATCAAGATTCAAAGGGAAGATCTTAAGCGGCACGAGAATATGTATCTTTTCATTGCGAGGGACTACGGGTCAGACAGGTTTTATCTGGAAGACGGCTCGACGATCGATTGACCCGCTGCAGTGACTGAGACGCTCGGCGATTTCCATTCTCCAATTGTGGGCCTGAAGGATCGCGAGGCGATTCGTTTCTTCAATGGATACCGAAGCCGCCGGTACACGTATCGCGATCTGGCGGACCTGATCGGAGCTTTTTCCGACCGCTTGTCTGGAAGGGAAATCGCCAAGGGAGACCGGGTCCTGCTGTGGGGACGAAACGGTCCTGAATGGGTGATTTGTTTTTGGGCCTGCGTCTTCGCGGGCATCCAGGTGGTGCCGGTTGATGACCGCGCCTCTTCGCGCCTGGCTCGGCGAATCGCCGAAGAATGCGAACCGAAACTGCTGGTTCACGGCCCGGGCTTGGACTGCAGCGAACTGGACCTGCCCAGGATTTCCTTTCAAGAGATTCTGCAACTCGAAATCGGCCCGCCTGCGGTTCGAGCGTCTCTCTCGCCGGACGACGTGGTCGAAATCGTCTACACCTCCGGAACGACCGGCGAGCCCAAAGGTGTGGCGCACCGCCACCGCAATTTGTGCGCCAATCTTCGCCCATTCGTTGGAGAAATTCGAAAATACCGGTTCTGGGCCAGACCTTTCCAGCCCATTCGCATTCTGAACCATCTCCCGCTGAGCCACATGTTCGGCCAGTCGATGGGCCTGTTCATTCCGATCGTTCTGGAAGGGGCGGTCGTGTTTTCCACCGAATTTCATCCCGCCTCCGTCGTTTCCGCTTTGAAACGGGAGCGGGTTTCGGTCCTGGTGGCCGTTCCCCGCCTCCTGAAGCAGTTGCAGGACCACCTTGAGGATCGGTTTTCGGTGGACGAGCGGAAGATTCGCTTGGAAGGAGTCCCAGGGATTTTGGAAAAATGGTGGAAGTTCAGAGCGCTGCATTCGTCGCTGGGCTGGAAGTTTTGGGCCGTGGTGGCGGGCGGCGCGCAGGTGTCGGTCGAACTGGAGGACTTTTTCTCCAAAGTGGGGCTTGTGCTGATTCAGGGATACGGTCTGACCGAGACCAGCCCGATCGTTTCGGTCAATCATCCGTTTCGGGCTCGCCGGGGTTCGATCGGCGCCGTTCTGGAAGGGCAGGAGGTCCGGATCGCTGAGGATGGAGAACTCCTGGTTCGCGGCGAAAGCGTGGTTTCCGAGTATCTGTCCCCGGAGGGGGAGGGAGATGGATGGCTCCATACCGGCGACATTGCGGAGATAGACGAAGAGGGGAGGCTCTACTACAAAGGACGCAAAAAGGACGTCATTGTCACTTCCGAGGGAATGAACGTCTTTCCTCAGGATGTCGAGGGCGCGCTGCGCCGAATTTCAGGCGTCAGGGACGCCGTTGCGATCGGGTTGGATCGCGGCAAGGGAGACGAGGTGCACGCCGTGCTGCTGCTGCGCGCTGAGACCGACGCTGAAGAGGTCGTAAAAGAAGCTAATCGCGAGTTGGAGCCTCACCAGAAGATCAGGGGCTGCACCGTCTGGAATGAGGAGGATTTTCCCACAACTCCGTCCACCCAAAAGATTCAGCGTCACAAGGTGTTGGAGCGCGTCAAGGATCGAGATTCTTCCAAAGGGCGCGAACCAGATGCGGCTCCCTCCAAATTGCTGGCGATACTGGCGGAACTGACGCCCCAGAAGGCCGCCCGGATCTCTTCCCAGGACCGACTGGGGGAGGATCTCGGCCTCACCTCGCTGGATCGGATCGATCTGCTGTCCCGACTGCAGGAAACCTATGGCCGTTCCCTGGATGAAGCATCGTTTGCGGCTTTGCAGACCGTTGCGGAGGTGGAAAAGCTGGTGCTGGGAGGGGAGGCCGCTTCAGCGGACGCTTCCGATTTCCGACCCGGGGATTCGGGACGGCGGGAGGCGATACCGGCAGCGGCCGATGCCGCGCCGCCTGCAGTTACGAGGAGCTTTCCGCGCTGGAGCAGAATTCCTCCAATCCTCTGGTTTCGCTCCGCCTTCCAGAGGCTGGTCGTTTTCCCATTGCTTCGTCGATACATGGACTTTTCCGTCCACCACGCGGAACGCCTGGAAAGCTTGACTCCGCCGGTCCTTTTCGCAGCCAATCATGCGAGCCACCTGGATACGGTCGCCGTCCTGGCCGCCCTGCCGAACCAGTGGCGGCGCAAATTGGCGCCGGCCGTCCGACAGGAATATT
>DATKAT010000098.1:0-8240 GCA_035514675.1 Acidobacteriota bacterium
TTGATCTCGGCCATCCTCCTGCTTTTCCACCAGCAATGGCGCACTTCCATCAACCGGTTCGCCGAAGCCATGACGCTTTTCGCCGTTGCCTGCGCCGGAATCTTTCCGCTGATGCACACCGGGCGACCCTGGCTTGCCTACTGGCTTTTTCCATATCCCAACTCGATGGACTTGTGGCCCCAATTCCGAAGCCCGCTGGTTTGGGACGTTTTTGCGGTCACCACGTATGGAACCGTTTCGTTTCTGTTCTGGTACGTCGGGCTGATCCCGGATCTGGCCACCATGCGGGACCGCGCGAAGCGCCGCATCGTCAAATTGGCCTACGGAATTCTTTGCATGGGCTGGAGGGGTTCGGCGATTCACTGGTTCCGCTACGAAACGGCCTACCTGCTACTGGCCGGATTGGCCACGCCTCTGGTTTTGTCCGTTCACACGGTAGTCAGCTTCGACTTCGCCGTTTCCGTCATTCCTGGCTGGCACGCCACCATCTTCCCTCCTTACTTTGTGGCAGGCGCCATCTATTCCGGCTTTGCCATGGTGCTGACGCTGGTGATTCCAATCCGATCCTACTACCGGCTGCACGCTCTCATCACCGAGCGGCACCTGCACAATATGGCGAAGGTGATGCTGGCGACAGGGCTGATTGTGGCATACGGCTACGCCATGGAGTCCTTCTTTGCGTGGTACAGCGGGAGTCCATACGAAGGCTACATGATCCTGAACCGCAAGTTCGGACCCTACGGGGTCTTTTACTGGATGCTCGTTCTCTGCAACGTCGTGATTCCTCAGGCGCTTTGGATTTCCCGCGTCCGGTCCAATGTCCTGATCCTGTTTGTGGTGTCGCTGGTTGTCAACGTCGGCATGTGGCTGGAGAGGTTCATCATCGTAGTCACCTCACTGCACCGGGACTTTCTCCCCTCCTCCTGGGGCATGTACTACCCGACCTTTTGGGACTGGGCCACCTATTTCGGGACCATCGGATTCTTCCTCTTCCTGATGTTGATCTTCATTCGCGTTCTCCCCTTGATCTCCATTTTCGAGGTCAAGACTCTGATTCCCCGGAGGGCTTCGTCGGACGCAGCCGAAAGCATCGATTCAAACAGCGGGGATCGGACATGAGTCAGAAGTCAGCGCTGCGCAGAGACGGCTTGTTCGGTCTATTGGCGGAATTCAAGGATCCGGGCGATCTGCTGAACGCCGCGGAGGAGGCTTACGCGCAGGGATATCGGAGGCTGGACGCGTTTTCGCCCTTCCCCATCCATGGCCTTGCGGAAGCGATCGGATTCAAGCGGACGGCGCTTCCGTGGATCGTTTTTGCGGGAGGCCTGACCGGACTTCTCGTTGCGTTCGGGCTGCAGTATTGGGTTTCGGTACTGAATTATCCGCTCAATGTGGGAGGCCGCCCTTTAAACAGCCTGCCCTCATTTGTCATCGTCTGCTTCGAAATGACAATCCTGTTTTCAGCGCTTTCCGCTGTTCTCGGAATGCTGGCGCTGAACGGCCTTCCGAGACCGCACCATCCGGTCTTTAACGTCACCCGTTTTCGGGAGCACGCCAGCCAGGATCGCTTCTATCTCTGCATCGAGGCGCAGGACGCTCGATTCGACCGAGAGCAGACGCGCCGTTTCCTGCAGCAGCTGAATGCTGTGGAAGTCTCCGAGGTTGACGAATGATGCATGCGACTCGGCTCGACATGGCAGGAAACCGGAGCGGCGTCTTCCTGGCGCTGGCGGCCGTCGCGCTGCTGGCTTTCGCCTGCCGGCTGGACATGCACGATCAGCCGAAATACAAGAGCTATCGAGCGTCCGAGTTTTTCAGCGACGGCATGGCTTCCCGCATCCCGCCTGAAGGCGCCGTCGCTCAGGGGCAGCTGAGGGAGGACGACCTCCTGTATCGCGGAAGACTCGACGGCGCTTTTGCGGCGGAGTATCCGTTTCCCGTCACGCGCGAGGTTCTGGAGAGAGGCCGACAGCGTTTCAATATTTTTTGCGCTCCCTGTCACAGCCAGTCCGGCGACGGACGGGGAATGATCGTTCGGCGCGGAATGACTCAACCGCCCAGCCTGCACATCAGGAGACTCCGGGAAGCTCCCCCCGGGTACATTTTCGACGTGGTGACCAATGGTTTCGGAAACATGTACAGCTACAGCTCGCGGATCGAGCCGCGGGACCGCTGGGCGATCATCGCCTACATTCAGGCGCTGCAGCTGAGCCGAAACGCCACGCCTGACGACGTGGACCCTGCCGATCTGGAGAAACTGGAGGAAGCGGGACAATGACGAACGCGCCGGCCCGAATCGGACTCTATCGCAGCCGGTTCCTGGCGGCAGGAGCGGCATTCTCCGTTGCGCTGGCAGTCGGAGCCGTCTTCGACCCGGTCCAGTTCTACCAGTCCTACCTGATCGGATTCATCTACTGGCTGTCCATCGCGCTGGGCTGCATGGGCTTTACGATGGTCCATCACCTGACCGGAGGGGGCTGGGGTTTCGTAACTCGCCGAATTCTGGAAGCGGGCGCCTGGACCATTCCATTCATGGCCCTGCTGGCGCTGCCGATTCTGCTGGGAATGCACCAGCTGTACCCGTGGACCGACCTCCAGGAACCATCCGCCCACGGACTGATCGAGCACAAGGCGCCGTATCTGAACGTTTCGTTCTTTCTCATCCGCAACGTTCTCTATTTTGCGATCTGGTCGACGATGGCCATCCTGCTGACGCGATGGTCCGCCGAACAGGACCGCACCGGGGATCCGTCGCTGACGATTCGCCAGCGCTTCCTCAGCGGACCCGGGATCGTCGTCTACGCCCTGACCGCAACCTTCGCTTCCGTGGACTGGGTGATGTCGCTCGAGCCCGAATGGTTTTCCACCATCTACGGAATGCTGTTCGTCGTCAGCCACGGCATGGCCGCGCTCGCCTTCAGCATCATCTGGGTGCGCGCGCTTGCCGGGCGGCCGCCGATCTCGGACCGCATGAGGATCAAGCATTACCACGATCTGGGCACTTTTCTGTTCGCCTTCGTCATGCTGTGGGCCTATCTCGCCTTTTCTCAGTTCTTGATCATCTGGTCGGCGAATCTGGCCGAGGAAGCCTCCTGGTATATCTATCGAACGCATCACGGATGGGAGTACGTGGCCCTGCTTCTGATCGTCTTCCAGTTCGCCCTGCCGTTTCTGATTCTGCTCAGCCGGCGGATCAAGCAGGATCCGGTCAAGCTGACGCGGATGGCGTACTGGATTCTGCTGATCCGTTTCGTCGACTTTTTCTGGTGGATCAAGCCCGCCTTTTCCCCTGAGTCGTTTTCCGTGCACTGGATGGATATCGTCGCGCCGGCAGCCATCGGAGGCGTGTGGCTGGCGTTGTTCGCCACTCGGCTCCAGTCCCAGGAGCTGATGCCGACCCGAGACCCCCGGCTCGATGAGGCATTCGGTCAACAGGAGGCATTGCATCATGGATGAACGCAAACATTCTCCGACGCCGGAGGACAGAGGCCACGAAACCACCGACGCCGAAGTGAAGCCGATTCTGTACTTTCTCCTGGCGCTGGGACTTGTGATTTCGGGGTCCATGCTCTTGATGCACTGGTATTTCAACGCGCTGGAGGCGTGGAAGGCGCCGGACCGGGAAGTGCGCTCGCCTCTAATCGACGTGCGGCAGATCCCTCCCGAGCCCAGGCTTCAGAGCGATCCGGCGGTGGAATTGCGCAGGTTTGCGGAAGAGGAGCAGCGGAGCTTGAGCGAGTATCGATGGGTGGACCGGGAATCAGGCGTGTTTCAGATTCCGATCGAGCGCGCCATGGAGCTGATCGCAGAGCGGGGGCTGCCGGCCAAAAGCCCGAACGACGCGGGGGAGGGCGAATAGGGTGCCAAAGAACTCTTGTAGTAGACTGAGCTTTCCGATGAACGCCCAAGCGACTCGAATCGCTCTGATCGCGATCCTCGCGATGGGTCTCCTTGGATTGCGCGCGGCGGCCCAGTCCGCCGGAGAACAGCCTCGGGCGCTTCAGGGGATTTCCATCGAGCAGAAGCTGGATCAGCAGGTTCCATTGTCTTTGAACTTCCTCGATTCAGAGGGACGCAGCGTCCGCCTTTCCGAATATTTCCAGGATCAGCCGGTCGTGCTGGCCCTCGTCTATTACGACTGTCCGATGCTGTGCAACCTGATTCTCAACGGGACTCTGCGCGCCCTCCGCGCGATGGATATGACGGCCGGAAAAGAGTTTCAAGTCGTGACGGTCAGCTTTGATCCCCGCGAAACCCCGGAGGTCGCAAATCGAAAGAGGAAGTCGTATCTGGACAAGTACGGCCGCCCGGAGGCGGAGCGCGGCTGGGCCTTCTTGACCGGCAAGCAGGACCAGATCCAATCGCTGACCCAGGCAGTCGGATTCCGCTATCGCTGGGATGCGGAGACCCAGCAGTTCGCCCACGCCGGGGCTCTGATCGTCCTGACCCCGGAAGGAAAGGTTTCCCGCTACCTCTTTGGTGTCGAGTACTCCCCGCGCGACCTTCGGCTGGGCCTGGTGGAGGCCTCGGAGAACAGGATCGGCACGGCGGTAGACCAGATTCTGCTCTACTGCTTTCAATACAATCCATTGACTGGGAAATACAGCTTTGCGGTGATGAACATCCTGCGTGCGATGGGAATCTTGACTCTGATTTCCATCGGCGGCCTGATCCTGGTCTTGACGCGACGGGACCGCAGACGGCGTCAAGGCCCGCCCTCCGAGGCGGCGGAATCGCACAGGGCATGAAAGTTTTGCCTTTGACCTTCGAAACTAGCGTCATGAGTCAGAATTTCGTCGCAACACCAAGGGTGGCGCTGCGCCCGGCCGACAAGGCGCGAGGAGCGCGCATATCGGGAATATGTGCGCGACGAGCAACGCAGACGGACGGGATGCAGCGACGACCGACTGTCGACGAACTTCTGACTCAGGACACTAGAGTGCATAACGGGACCCGATAGAATGATCTTGTCGACTCAACTTCCACTGTTTCCGGAAGCCGCTTCGACCATTGCGCCCGAAGTGGATGCGCTCTATTTCTTCTTGATCGCGGTCAGTTCGTTTTTCGCCATCCTGATATTCTCGCTGGTCTTTTTCTTCGCCATTCGCTACCGTCGCCGATCCGAGTCGGAGCGACCGCGTCCGATCGTCGGGTCGCTGAAACTGGAGCTGCTCTGGACCGTCATCCCGCTGATTCTTTCAATGGTCATGTTCGCCTGGGGCGCAAAAGTCTACTACGACATCTACACCCCTCCGACGGACGCATTGAACATCTACGTCGTGGGCAAGCAGTGGATGTGGAAGCTGCAGCATCCGGAAGGCGTCCGCGAAATCAACGAGCTTCACGTACCGGTGGGCGCCAAAGTGCGCCTGACGATGACTTCGGAAGACGTCATTCATTCCTTCTACATCCCGGCCTTTCGAATAAAGATGGACGTACTGCCCGGAAGATACACGACCGTGTGGTTCGAGGCGACGCGGCCGGGGAAATACCACCTGTTCTGCGCGGAGTATTGCGGCACCCAGCATTCGAATATGATCGGCTCGGTCTATGCGCTGGAACCGGATGCGTATGAAGACTGGCTGAGCGGAGCTTCCGCTCAGGCTCTTTCGATGGCGGAAGCCGGCAGACAGATCTTCCACCAGGCCGACTGCGTCACCTGCCACCTCAGCGACGACCCCCTCGGCCCGTCGCTGAGCGGACTCTACGGCAGCCGCGTGCAATTGGACTCCGGCGAAACCGTCGTCGCCGATCAAGAATATATCCGCGAGTCGATCCTGAATCCCAACGCCAAGATCGTGGCCGGATACGAGTCCGTCATGCCCACATACCGAGGCCTGTTGAACGAGGAGGAAATCCTGCAACTGATCGCCTACATTCGCTCCATAAATGACATTTCCGGCACGGACGGAGGGTCCGCAGCGACTGAAAGGATGGAATCGGATCAATGAGCAGCTCCTTCGGCCCCCCGAAAAAATCAGCCGAAAGCTACTTGACGGCGGGCTATAGCCTGAAGTCGTGGCTGGTGACCGAGGATCACAAGCGGATCGCAATTCTGTACCTGATCAGCATCAGCGTCTTCTTCGTCGTCGGCGGGCTGTTCGCAGTCTTGATCCGGTTGGAGCTGCTGACGCCCGGCGCCGACCTCTTGGAAGCCGACACCTACAACAAGCTCTTTACCATGCACGGACTGGTGATGATCTTCTTCTTCCTGGTCCCTTCCATTCCCGCCGTCCTCGGAAACTTCCTCATTCCGATGATGATCGGAGCGCGCGATCTGGCGTTTCCCAAGATCAATCTGCTGAGCTGGTACATATTCGCGGTCGGCGGCCTCTTCACCGTCGTGGTGGCCCTGTGGGGAGGAGTCGACACCGGTTGGACCTTCTATACGCCCTACAGCAGCACCTACTCGAACAGCGCCGTGACGCTGATGGCCGTCGGCGTCTTCATCACCGGGTTCTCTTCCATTTTGACCGGGCTGAATTTCATCGTCACAATCCACAAGATGCGGGCGCCCGGTTTGACCTGGTTCCGGCTCCCGCTGTTCGTCTGGGCCCATTACGCCACCGCCCTGATCATGTTGCTGGGAACCCCGGTCATCGCCATTACGATGCTGCTTTTGGTCCTGGAGCGGGGGTTCGGGATCGGGATCTTCGATCCCGCTCTGGGCGGCGACCCCGTGCTTTTTCAACACCTCTTCTGGTTCTATTCTCACCCGGCCGTCTACATCATGATCCTGCCGGCCATGGGGGTCATCAGCGAGTTGATCACCTGCTTCAGCCGAAAGAGGATCTTCGGGTACAGTTTCGTCGCCTTCTCCAGTCTGGCCATCGCCATCCTGGGATTTCTGGTGTGGGGGCACCATCTGTTCACCAGCGGGCAGTCGATCTATGCCGGAATGGTGTTCTCGGTTTTGACCATGCTGGTGGCCATTCCCTCGGCGATCAAGACCTTCAACTGGACGGCCACCCTGTACAAGGGCTCGGTGGCGTTCGACACGCCCATGCTATACGCCTTCGGCTTTATCGGGCTGTTTACCATCGGCGGACTGACCGGGCTGTTTCTGGGAACTCTCGGACTGGACGTCCACGTTCACGACACTTACTTCGTCGTCGCGCACTTCCATTACATCATGGTGGGCGGAGCCATCATGGGATACCTGGGGGGGCTGCACTTCTGGTGGCCTAAAATGGTGGGGCGCCTCTATCCCGAAGGCTGGGCCAAGCTGAGCGCGCTGATCATTTTCATCGGCTTCAACCTGACCTTCTTTCCACAGTTCCTGGTCGGGTACCTCGGAATGCCCCGCCGCTACCACGTCTATCCGGACGAGTTTCAGGTGTTTCACGTGTTGTCGACGGCGGGAGCGTCGATTCTGGCCGTAGGCTACCTGCTTCCGGTCATCTATCTGGTATGGTCCGTCTTCCGCGGCGAGCGGGCGCCCGCCAATCCGTGGCGCGCCAAGGGGCTGGAGTGGGAGACGCCCTCTCCGCCGCCCACCTTTAATTTCGACGAGACCCCTGTCGTGAAGGAAGAAGCCTATAACTACTCGCCCAGGGAGGCTGAAGTTGTCTAGCGTACGCTCAAGCGGGGTCGCACATCAGTTTGACGACGCCGAACAACAGCGCGAAGTCGTTACGCTGGGGATGTGGGCCTTTCTGATCACCGAAGTGATGATGTTCGGCGGACTGTTCCTGGGCTACACCGTGTATCGGGCCAAGCACCCTCACGCCTTTATCGAAGGGAGCCACCATCTGGACATCTGGCTGGGCGCCTTCAACACCGTAGTGCTGATCTGCAGCAGCCTGACCATGGCTCTGGCGGTACACGCCGCCCAGTTGGACAGAAGAAAGGGGACCGTTCTGTTTCTCCTTCTGACGATCCTGCTCGGTTCGGTCTTCCTGGGAGTCAAGGTGATCGAGTACACCAGCAAGTGGGAACAGAATCTGGTGCCGGGAGCGCATTTCGCTTTCCCGGATGCCCAGGCGCCCGATCAGGTGGAGCTGTTTTATTCGTTCTATTTTGCGATGACGGGCCTGCACGCCGTGCACATGATCGTCGGCGTCGCGCTGCTCGGAATCCTGGCCATGCTCGCCTGGCGCGGCAAGTTCTCGTCCAAGTACTACCAGCCGGTGGAGATGTCGGGACTCTACTGGCACTTTGTCGACATCGTCTGGATTTTCCTCTTCCCTCTTCTCTACTTGATCGGGGCTCACTATGTCTGACCATGTCGTGCCGCTGAA
>DATKAT010000099.1:0-3608 GCA_035514675.1 Acidobacteriota bacterium
CAGTGAGGAGCTTTTCCCGGCCGCGGCGGGTCCGGCTTTCGACCCCCTGACGGCCGCGCACAGCCTGGCGCAGGAGATCGTCGACGGGCTCTTGTTTCCGGAAAGGCTGGCCCGGGTCGCTTCGTTTCACTCCCGAGATCGTGAGCTTCCATCCCCGGACGAAGTAATTTCCAAGCTCGTATCCGCCACCTGGCGGGAGACGCCCGATGACGCCGACGTGGAACTGCATCTGATCGCCCGCCGCGCCGTTCTGGACGGGCTGCTGGATCTGGCAGGCAAGCCGGAAGCGCCGACGCTGGTCCGCTCGACGGTCGAACTCCACCTGAAGAATCTCCGGAATGCGATCGAACACGACTTCTCAGCCGCAGGTTCGGAAGCAGGACCGGCCGTGGACGCTCAACTTGCCGCCGCCCTGCGCGACATCGATCTATACTTCGGCGGCCAGGACGATCCGTCCCAGCGGCCCCGACCGGCGCCGATTCCGCTTCCGTGGCCGTAGGCGGCCGGCACGACCGCTGGGCCTCCGGAGGCCGGCTTTTCCAGCGATCTTTGGACCTGTCCGCGAGTCAGGCAGATGAGCCGTCGTCGCTTCGGCGTCGATTATTACGACGATCTTATCGACGGACTACTGCGCTCGATGGGCAGGTCAGGTCCGCATACTGAACCCACAAACCGCCGTGTAGAGCGCCTCACCGCATTAACGGGCCCCGAAGCGGGTCCCGTCGCTCCGACATCCGGCGGTCGACCCGATCAGCTTGCTCGAGCGTCTCCCCCGAAAAATGCCCGTATCCCGCACAGCCGTCAGAGCCGACACGCACGTCCCGGGCGGGTCAAGTCGCAACAACCCAGCCCCCACTGCGCCGGCGAAGCGCCTCGCAAATCCCGTCCCATCGACGCCACCAATTGCCGGCGACAGCATCTATATCCGCACGAGAAATGCGTTGTGCCGCTTCAGCCAGGCAGGCAGGTAAGCGCGGCGCCGACTAGCCCGTATTTCTCACACGGCTCCGTCGCGAGGCGGCGGAGAGCGGCGCGGGTGCAAGGCGCGCGACGAAGGCCCGCGCAGTCGTACTCGTGCAGTACGTCGAGCAGGCCGAGGAGCGGCAACGCAGTAGACGCGCCGCTATCCGGTGCCGCAGTAGGAGGCGTGTGAGAAATGCGGGCTAGCCCGGATCCTGCACGCAGATCCTGCTGCGGCGACGGATCCGCGTGCAACATCCGGGCTAGGGTGTTTTGCCCCGCAACCCGGGTCAAATTCCCCGAATCAGAAACGGCGCCGACTCGATTTCGCCACCGACGGGCGGAGGCCGTCCGCTCGCATCGGCTGCGAACCTCTGATTTTTGACATCTCTCATCACGGCGGGTTTCCCGAAAGGTTGGCTCCCGGCGATTGATCGAAGGTACAGGAGCTGTCGGCGAAGTTCAGCATCCGAAGGACATTCCGAGGAAGAGCGTCCACCCCTGGCCGGCGCGCCGTCGCCGCGCCGGCCGTGACCGACGGAACTGCAGGATGAAGGCGCTTCGGCTTTTGGACTGCTCCGGCACCTAAATTGCTTGCAAATCTGTAGATTCCGGCTTGGGCAAATGAAGTTGGCAGGATGTTCGAACTTGAACGGATACCTGACCCTTCACTCTTAACATGTCCTCTCTGTTGAGAGAAAAGAAACCGAAACCGGACGCGATTAAAGCTAAGTAAGCTCAACCGGTGAACTTCGAAAGGAGCGCCATGCATCGAAGCGCGAGTTCGATTTCTGCCGATCCCGGCCAGCGTCGCGCGATCGTCCTTGCAGGTGGAGAAGGCACGCGCCTCCGGCCGTTTATCAGAGAGTCCTTGGGCAGCGACAGACCCAAGCAGTTCTGCTCTTTCTGGAACGATGAAACGTTGCTGGAATATACGCTGCGACGAGTCAGCGCAATCGTTCCGCCTGAGAACGTCAGCATTGTCATCGGAAAGGGGCAGGCGAAGTACTTGAAGGACCTGGACCTTTCGGCATTTTCCGGGCGCGTGCTCGAGCAGCGCGTCTCGAAGGGTACCGGGGGGGCTGTCTTTCTGGCTCTTGCGCACGCGGCTTCCGTGAACCCCGGAGCCACGGTGCTGATTGTTCCGACCGATCATTTCGTCATTCCGGAAGACCGCTTCATCCGACACTTGGAGCGCCTGTTCTCTCTGACCGAACGGCACCCGCATCGCATTCTGCTTCTGGGGGCCAAACCGGATCGGGCGGAAACGGAATTCGGCTACATCCAGCCTGGCAGGCCGCTGCGGAATTCGATGGACTTCAGCAACGCGGTCAGGGATATCGAAGAGTTCCGGGAAAAACCCTCCGCCGTGGAAGCAGTGCGTCTGGTCCAAGACGGGGCGCTATGGAGTACGATGGTCACGGCGGCAAAGCTTGGCACGCTGTGGTCGATTGGAAAGCAGGCGCTTCCGGAACCGATGGAATCCTTCGCCCGACTCTACCGTCACCTGTCCACGCACTCTCCCCTGCGGCCGCGTCAGTGTGAGACGGAACGGCAAATTCTCCAAAGCATTCCGCCCTTCGATTTTTCCAGGGACCTGATCTCGCATTCGATCGGACGGAGCGCAGTCCTTGCGTTGGAAGACGTTTACTGGTCGGATCTGGGCAGAGAGGACTGGCTGACGGAAGCCGTGGAACTGCAGAAACAATTCGAACGCCCCGTCGGCGGCCTTCTTTCCGCATGACTTGAATCGATCATCGCAACTGTGTCCAATAGGATTTTCAGGGCTTCCCTGCGATTCAATCGGCATTTAACCGACGATCAGGGGGGTTCGATCGAGGGGAGACAGTTGGTTTGATTCCGGAGCGATCCGGGCAGCTTGAAATTGTCTGCCTCCGCAGATCGGGCGAGGCGCCGTCAAACTGCGCGCCGCCACACGGGCCGTTCCGCACATTCGCCATCTGCACAAGTACATGAGGGCTCCGCTGCCGGCTGAAAAGCGTTTCGAGTTTCGAGACGAATCCGGCCGGGGCTTCGGCTCGGCAGCCAGCCTCTGGGAGTTCCTGGAGGCCCTCAAGACCATTTCGGCGAATTCGGTTCAGTACCATCTCCAGCGAGGGGACTTTGAAAGGTGGGCGGGAGAGGCGCTGCGCGACAAGGACCTCGGACGGAAGCTGCGCAAGCTCGCTCACCGAAACATGAGGGAATCCGAATCGATGGAAGCTCTTTACAGCGTGGTGGAGGGCCACTACCGCGAGCTGGAGTCGTTGATTTAGCCCGAATCTTGCACGCGGGTCCGAGAAGCGGGTTTCAGGTTTCAAGCCTCCGCTGTGATCACAAGCCTCGAATTCAATGCCGCTGTCATTCTGGATTCTGAATTCTGGATTCTGAATTCTATCTTCCGCGTTGCCGCTCCTCGGCCTAATGCGCCTTTTCGGAATAGTTCCCATGCCACTTCAATCGAAGCACCCTGCCTTCCCCGTCGCGCTCGAAAACAACCTCCTCGCCCAAATCGTCGGAGTCCTTTCGAACGCGGCGGAAAACATCTCCATCCTGCCTTCGAAGTCGGATCAAATTCTCCTGAATCTCATTGGTCGGAAGGTAAAGCGCAGCGATTTCCTTCTCCCAGGGAACGATCAGCAATTCGC
>DATKAT010000100.1:0-6895 GCA_035514675.1 Acidobacteriota bacterium
AACTGTGGACCCCTCTGGAGAGCGAACCGCTTCAAGAGTGGCTGGCCCCTCGCCAGAAATCCTGGCGGCGCTTCGTCTCGGCGGCCGTGCAGTCCGGGATTCCGATTCCCTGCCTGGCCTCCAGTCTGGCCTATTACGACAGCTTGCGCACGGCCGACCTGCCGCAGAATCTGACCCAGGCGCAACGGGACTTTTTCGGTTCTCACCGCTACCGGCGCCGGGATCGACCCCAGGATGCGCCGGAGCACACGGACTGGTACGCTCAAACTGAGTACAGCGAAAGGGGATGAAGAGGTGACGGAGAACCCATTGCGACCGGGCCTGCGACTGGAGCGCAACGCCGATCCCTGCACGGCCGTCATCTTCGGCGCTTCAGGCGATCTGACCGCGCGTATGTTGATCCCCTCGCTGTTTCGCCTCTATCAACAGAATCTGCTGGCGCGGGGTTTCGCCATTCTCGGAACGGCCCGAACCGATAAGACGGACGACGAGTTTCGCGACGAGATGCGGGAGGCCGTGGCGAAATACTCTTCTTCAGAAGCCGACGACCAAGTCTGGGAGCGATTTGCGCGGCAACTGCATTATCAGGCTGCGGACACTGGAAATTCGGAGGCCTTTCGTCACATTGAAGAGAAACTGGAAGCGATTGAAAAGGACCGGGAGACCGGAGGCAACCGCCTCTTTTATCTCTCCACGCCGCCCAGCGTCTACGAGGGGATCGTATCTGGTCTGAACGAGTCTGAACTGGCCGCTCGAGGGTCATCCGCCTGGCGCCGCATCATCGTCGAAAAGCCTTTCGGCCGGGATCTGCGGAGCGCTCAGAGTCTAAACGAGAAGCTGCGATCCGCCTTTCGGGAGGAAGACATCTATCGCATCGACCACTATCTGGGGAAAGAGACGGTGCAGAACATCATGGTGCTTCGCTTCGCCAACAGCATCTTTGAACCGCTGTGGGACCGGCGCTACATCGACCACGTACAGATTACGGGCGCCGAGAAGATCGGCGTGGAGGACCGCGGAGGGTATTTCGAGCAAGCCGGGGTTTTGCGGGACATGATTCAGAACCACCTGTTCCAGATCTTTTCACTGATCGCCATGGAGCCTCCCATTTCCTTTGACGCCGGTTCGGTGCGGGACGAAAAGACGAAGCTGATTCGCTCGGTTCGCCCGCTGCCCCCCGAAGAGATCGACAGTGTTGCAGTGCGCGGCCAGTACGGGGCGGGAGTATCGGACGGCGAAAAAGTCCCCGGCTATCGCGAGGAGAGGCAGGTGGCCGGCGATTCGACGGTGGAGACCTACGCGGCACTGAAGCTGTATGTGGACAACTGGCGCTGGGCCGGAGTTCCGTTCTACCTGCGCTCGGGAAAGCGGTTGCCCAAGCGGGTCACCGAGGTAGCGATCCAGTTTCAAAGGCCTCCCCATTCGGTCTTCAAACAGGTGCTGGGGGGTCCTGTCGACTCAAACGCGCTGGTCATCCGCATTCAGCCGGACGACGGTATTTCGCTCAAGTTCAGCGCGAAGATCCCGGGCCAGACCTTTCACCTGCGGCCGGTGCATATGGATTTTCACTACGGAACGTCGTTTGGCAGGAGATCTCCGGACGCTTACGAGCGGCTGCTGCTGGACGCCATGATCGGCGAATCGACGCTGTTCGCCCGCGGAGACATGGTGGAAGCGTCCTGGCAGGTCGTGATGCCGTTGCTCGAGCACTGGAAGAATCAACAGGAGATTGATTTCTACGAACCCGGCACCTGGGGTCCCGCCTGCGCCGACGAATTCATCGAAGCGGACGGCCGACGCTGGAGGCGGCCTTGAGGGCGTGATGGGAAACTCCGGAAGCGAGACAAAGAACTTTGGACTGGACGTTTCGGCTGTGGAGCGAAAGTTGCGGGCCTTGTGGGAGACCATGGCCGAGGCCGACAACGAGCGGTCCGAGGCGGTCCTTCGCGCCTGCGTCATGAATCTGATCGTATACAACGACCTGGACTGGCCCGCCCGGCGCATGTACGACACGATTTCGGAAATCAGCCGCGAACACCCCAGCCGCATCTTTCTGATCCTTCCCCGCGAGGACGGGGGGTCGGGAATCGACGCGGAGGTGACGACGCAGTGCCACTCCCTGGGAGCGCCCAGACAGCATGTGTGCTGTGAAATCATTCGGATTCTGGCGCCTCGGAACCGGCTGGACCGCCTGCCCGGCGGCATCCGCTCGCTGCTGGTTGCGGATCTTCCCGTGGTCGTGTGGTGGAGGGCGGGCCTTGAAAGCTCGGTCGAGTTGCTGCAGGAGCTTACAGGCGAAGCGGAGCGGATCATCGTCAACTCCAAGTCCTGTCGCGCTCGGCCGGAGGACGTCCGGAGGCTGATCGACTTTTTGCAGGGCAACGGACCCGGACCGGCCGTTGGAGATCTGAACTGGTCCAGACTGACGCACTGGCGCAACGCCGTGGCCGGCCTGTTTGATTCGCCTCCCTGGGACGACTGCCTGGAGAGGATTCGGAAGGTTCGGGTGCGATACGCAGGCGGAAAACAGGCCCTCGCCCTGCAGCCGCTGTTGTTAACAGGTTGGCTGGCGAGCCGTCTCGGCTGGGCGCCTGTGCCGGGCCTGATTGAAGAAGCAGCCGGAAGCTTTCGGTTGCGGGCGACGGCGTCGGACGAGGAGGCGGCCTGCGAGTTTTCGATCGAAGGGGATGAGGAAAACGATGGATTGCAATCGATCGAACTGCAAACCGGCGGCCCCAACCCGCAGCTGTTTCGCGCCGAGCGCAGCGACGATGGAAAGTACGTGCACAGCCTGATCGTCCGAGACGAGGCGGAACGGACTCCTCGGCTGCAGCTCTTGTTTCGGGAAGGAGAGGCCGAGTTGTTGTGCCGCGAGCTGGAGATTCTGACGCACGACGCCAGCTATGAAGAGGCCTTGCAGTTCGCCGCGCGCTGGCTGGATGCGAGAGACGGGGCGGAATGAGCCAAAAGGCCGAATTGCTGGTGCTTCCCGACTCTGCGAAGCTGTTTCGAAGCGCCGCCGAGTTTGTTGTCGATGCCCTGTCGCAGCCCGAAAGCGGATCTGCCGCGGCGGCGCTTCCCGGCGGATCGACGCCCCGGCGTCTGTTTCGGATCCTGGCAGAAGATTACAGAGATACCCTTGATTGGAAGAGCGTGCATTTCTTCTGGGGAGACGAACGCTTTGTGGCGCCGTCGCACGACGACAGCAACTTTGGGATGGCGAAGAGATTCCTGCTCGATCCCCTGGGCATTCGTTCGGAACAGATCCATGCGGTTCCGACGTATCTCGATTCCGCCGAAACGGCGGCTTTGCAGTACGAGCGCGAGATCAGAGGATTCTTCGGGGAGAATCGGCCGCCACGCTTCGATCTGATCCTGCTCGGCCTCGGTGGCGACGCTCACACCGCATCCCTCTTCCCTTCCAGCGAGGCTCTGAAGCAGAGCGAGCGACTGGTGGCGGCCAGTTTTGTCAGCGACTTGCAATCCTGGAGGATCACCTTCACGTTTCCTCTGATCAACCAGGCGGCCGTGGTCGCGTTTCTGATCTCCGGAGAGGACAAGGCCGCCGCCGTCCGCGAGGTGCTGGAAGAAGAAGCCGACGTCGGCAAGCGACCGGCTCAGGGCGTCCTCCCGAAGGAGGGTCGACTCGTCTACCTGTTGGACCGGGACGCGGCGGCGCTTCTGGATCGCTGAGCTCCGGGACGGTGGCATAACAAACGCGGGTGCGGTATTTTCTTGTGGGTTTTAGCGAGCCATCTGCGGACCGCCTGCGAGGCGCGGCGCGGAAGATTTTGAGGGAAGATAGCTGATGATTCTGGCTGGCGACATCGGGGGAACCAAATGCAACCTGTCCCTGTTTGATGGCGAACAGGACCACTTCGATCCGGTCGTCGAAAAGTCGTTCCCCAGCCAGCAGTACCCGGGACTGGAAGAGGTCATCCTGGATTTCCTATCCGATCCCGAGGTGGAGTCCTTTCGCTCTGAGACGAAACGGATCTGCCTTGGGGTGGCGGGACCCGTGGTGGGGGGGAGGGTGAAAACGACCAACCTTCCCTGGACCGCCGACACCGACCGCCTGCGGGAAAAGCTGAAGGTCGAGCGGATTCTGCTGATCAACGATCTGGAGGCGACCGGTTACGGGATCGAGGCTCTGGGCGGGGACGATCTGGCGGTCTTGAATGCCGGAGATCCCCCGGACGATGGAAACGGCGCCTTGATCGCCGCCGGCACGGGGCTGGGGGAAGCCCTGCTGATCCGGGAGAACGGAGGGCTCCGGCCCGTCGCCTCCGAAGGCGGCCACTCCAGCTTCGGGCCCCGTTCGGAGCTGGAGGTGGAGCTGCTCCTCCATCTGATGCGGCGCTGGGAGCACGTCAGCTATGAACGGGTTCTGTCGGGACCGGGACTGGTCAACATTTTCGAGTTCCTTCGGGATTCCGGCCGCGGAGAAGCCTCCGAATGGGTTCAGCAAAGATGGGACGAGGGCGACGACCCGGGCGCGCTGATCTCGGAGGCGGCTATGGAAAGCCGCTGTCCGCTCTGCGCTCAGGCGCTGGATCTTTTTGTGTCTATTTACGGCGCCGAGGCCGGCAACCTGGCGCTGACGGTCAAGGCCGTTTCCGGGGTCTATGTGGGGGGAGGCATCGCGCCAAAGATCCTTTCCAAACTTCAGGAGGGGAGCTTTATCGAATCATTTCACAGCAAAGGCCGGCTGACTCACCTGATGGAAATCACTCCCGTTTTCGTGATCCTGAATCCCAAGACGGCCATGCTGGGGGCCGCGCGGCGGGCGAGGGGGATGTAGCGTTCTTCGTTCTTCGTTCTTCGTTCTTCGTTCTTCGTTCTGGGTGCTGGGTGCTCGTGTCCTGTTTCAGAACTAACTTTACAGTAGAGCATCCTTGGTGCAATTCTTCCTGAGCCACCAAAGCTGAGTCTCGACGTCGAGCAGCCTATTGGATGGATCCTCATCGGCTTCCGTGATTCCCAGAGCGCTTAGCCCGCAACGCTGGACAAGGATCATATTCCTATGGACGGCGAATCCGGCAATGTGTAGGATCGGTGTTACGGATCGCCATGCGCCTTGCCGCCAGGCCCGGTTGAATCGGCACGGCGACCGATCGCCTTCGTGGAGTCTTGAGGAATCTTGATCCTCCGGCGAACTCTTTGGCTCAAAAGTGAGCCAAATCCAGTCGAAACCTGGTGGATCCGGGAAGGGGGACGGTATGGACCTGTTCAGAAAAGCGGCGGGCTTCCTCACACTCGGCGCGATGCGTAATCGGCGAGGGACTCGCTCGCTTCGTTCCGGATTGGGGAACGGAAGGTCTATACGCACATCCAAATTTTGAGATCCGCGATTTGAGTTGCGAGGTCCGGTTGGAACGATACTCGCCAGGAGGCCCGCGCCGAAATGGGGGGAAGGTGACGCTTCAATTTCGGCTGGAGGACGACCGGCTGGAAATCGTTGATGGGTCTTTCGACCCCGACTTCGCTTCGGGTTTCGATCCGAGCCTCAAGGATCTGGGGCTGCTGGACGCTCGACAGGTCCGTCGTTCCGAACTCAGTCGAAATGACAGAGAATTGATCGAACGGAATCCGGGTTATCGGTTCTTCACATTTGGGGACTTCAGCGGCGAAGGGTATTCGGAATTCGCACTTATCGGGACCTATCAGACCGGCGCCGCGCTTTCGAGAGAACGCAGGCGGAGCCCATATCGCGAAAGGATCGGCGGGAGAGGGGCTTTCCTATTAATTCGACAGGTAGGCCGTTCTGTCCCTCCGAATGAGCGTCCCGCCGATTTCCTGGTCACTTTCGAGGAGGAATTTGCAGTGCTGGAAGTCTCGGGCGACCAGTTGCGCGTCTTCTTCTGCGTGGATTGCAGCGACGGAGCTCAAGTTCGATGGAGCGGCCGGAGTTTTGAATTGGCCCCGCTCGAGAATTGACACGCATCGATTCGCTGAAGCCGTGTTGCTATGCTCCCTGCACGGGCGAACTTGCGACCGCGCCGCTTTCCGCCTGAGTGGAGTACAATCTTTCGGCATGAACCCACGCTTCATTTCGCTTGCGACGCTAAGTTTTATACTGCTCGGCGGTTGTGCCGGTCCAGGAACGCCTGCGGCTCCCCCCATCGCAGAACAGCGTTCGCACGAAGTCGCCGCCCCGCACGGCGCAGTCCGCATCGACGAGTACTACTGGCTGCGCGACGACGAGCGCAAAGATCCGGCGATGCTGGCCTACCTGGAAGCCGAGAATGCCTATGCCGACGCCGTCCTGGCTCCGCTGGCCTCGCTGCGGAAGCGGCTTTTCGACGAACTCGTGGGACGCATCAAGCAGGACGACGCCACCGTGCCGTATCGCGAAGGCGATTACTTCTATTACACGCGTTTCGAGGAAGGCGGCGAGTATCCGATCCACGCGCGGCGCAAGGGCGACATGGACGCGGAGGAAGAGATTCTGCTTGACGTCAACGAGATGGCCCGGGGTCACGCCTTCTTCCAGGTTGCAAACCTGAGCGTGAGTCCGGACCAGCAGCAACTCGCCTACCTTGTAGACACCGTGGGCCGCAGGCAATTCTCCCTTCACGTCAAAGACCTCGAAACGGGCGAAGTTCGCGACACCGGAGTCGCCGGCGTGTCGTACAGCCTCGTCTGGGCCAATGACAACAGGACCATCTTTTATGTCTGGAACGACCCTGGCACCTTGCTGACCAAGCGCGTGAAGGCGCACCGGCTCGGGACCGAGCCTGCCGAAGACCGGCTGATCTACGAAGAGCCCGACGACAGCTTCTACATCGGCGTCGACGCGACGCAATCGAAAAAGTACGTCTGCATCGAACTCAGCAGCACGGTATCCAACGAACAGCGCTGCGCCGACCGCGACGATCCCACCGAATTCCGCATT
>DATKAT010000101.1:0-6899 GCA_035514675.1 Acidobacteriota bacterium
CTGGTGACGGCTTCCACTTCGCGGGAACTCTTGCAGCAGGTGGCGGCGATCTTCGATCGACAATCCGTCGGGTCGTTTGCAGGAAGCCAGTTTCATCAGACGCTGATGGAAGAGTACGCGCAGGGAATCGACTGGCTGATATCGATAGACTTGGAATCGCTGCAGGGGAAGATCGACTCGCCGAAGGCGGATGGCTCGGAGTCGCCCTTTGCGTGGTTAGGCGTTGAAAAGGTCAGCAACCTGGTGCTTCAGCGCAAGCGCGTCGGAGCGGAAATCGAAAGCCGCGCGGTCCTGCGGTACGAAGGAGAAGGGGAAGGGCTGGCGACGCTGCTGGGAACTCCGGGCGCCATGGGCGGCCTGGAGTTCGTGACTCCCGAGGCCCAACTGGCAAGCGCTTTTGTAATTGAGAATCCATTCCAGGCCGTAGACCGGTTGTTTTTGATGCTGGAGAAGTTTCATCCCGAAGCCTGGAGGGAAATGGTCGATTTCCAGATCCGGAATGGCGTCAATCTGCGGGACGATCTGGCCGCGACTCTGGGCGGCGAATTCATTTTTGCCGTGGACGGCAGCCTCCTGCCAACGCCTTCCTGGAAGCTGATCGTGGAAGTGTACGATTCGGGCGCATTTCATCAGACGATGCTTCGCTTGGTCGAAGAACTCAATCGGCGCCTCGAATCGGGAGGGGTTGCGGGCTATACCGTGCAGCCTGTGTCCGGCTCGCCGGGTCAATACGTCTTCCGATCCGCAGACGGCACGGGCCCTGAGTTGGTTTACGGGTTCGACAGCGGATTTCTGATCGCGGCGCCCTCCTCTGCCGTCATCTCCAGGGCGGTTCAGGCGCAGAGGTCCGGATACACGCTGGCGTCTTCGGCGGAGTTTCAAAAGCTCCTTCCGCGCGACACCCGGACGAATCTTTCCGCCCTCTATTACCATCAGACCGGATTCCTTCACGACTTCCTGATGGCGGCCGGTCCCGGGTTGAAAGCCGAATCGTCGCCGGTGATTGAAGCGATGAAGGCCGGTTCCGGTCCTTCGCTTTTTGCTCTGTACAGCGAGCCGAACCGCCTCAGCCTGACCGGGAGCGGCGGGCAGGAGTCGCTTTGGATGAATCTGGCGGCAATGGCCGCCCTCAGCCGCGGAAGATGATTTCGGGGCGCAGGTAAACGGGATTCCGATGGAACCGATTGTCGAACTCCAAGACTTGAGCGTCTGCTTCGGCCG
This sequence comes from Acidobacteriota bacterium, assembly GCA_035514675.1. Classification (GTDB taxonomy): domain Bacteria; phylum Acidobacteriota; class UBA6911; order RPQK01; family JAPXNP01; genus DATKAT01. Next base: position 1,222 of record DATKAT010000101.1, read on the forward strand.
CCGCGAGATTCTAAAGAGCCTGACCCAAACGATGAGCGCAAGGGCCATCGGTCTGTTGGGTCCCAACGGCGCCGGCAAAACGACGCTGCTGCACACGCTCCTTGGATTCCATCCCCCCGCGTCAGGCTCGGCCCGCATTTTAGGTCACGACGTGGAGAGAGAAAGGGAAGCGATCCGTGGCCTGGTCGGCTACATGCCCGAGCGAAACTCCTTTGTGGCGGGAATGACCGCTGTTCGGTTCCTGACCATGATGGCCGAGTTGAGCGGAATTCCGGTTGAAACGGCGCTGGAACGGGCTCACGAGGCTCTGTTCTTCGTCGGTCTGGGCGAGGCCCGCTACCGGAATATCGAGACCTTTTCTCTTGGGATGAAACAACTGGTCAAGCTGGCCCAGGCGATCGTGCACGGGCCCAGGCTGCTGTTTCTGGACGAACCGACAAACGGACTGGATCCTCCGGCCCGCCTGCGAATGATTCGTCTGATCCGCCAGATCGCTCGAGAGTCCGAAGCTTCGTTGATCCTGTCCTCGCATCTGCTGAAGGACGTGGAGGATTGCTGCGACGAAGTTCTGATCCTCAAGGACGGAGAGATCGCTTCATACTGCAATCTGGAAGCGGAGAGGAAAGCCAACTTGCGCTTCGTTCAGGTCGAACTCCGAGGCGGAAATGCGGAGTTCATCCGGCGAATCGACCGGCTCGGGTGCCAATGGGCGCGGGCCGGCGAATATCGGCTCAAAATCGTCTTGCCGGAAGCGGTCCGCGTGCTGGATCTCTACCGGGCGGCAGACGAAGCGAATGTCCAGTTGCGGCGCTTCAATTTCAAGAGACAGTCCCTGGAGGACATCTTCTTGAACGTCATGGGGTGGCAGGATGGCCGTTTATAGACGTCGATATCGTCGATATAAGGGCGAGCTGACCTCTCGCCTGCGAAGGATTCAGGCCATTCCCCGAACGGCGATTCGCCGCGTATTCCAGATGCGGATCTTTCTTGCGTTTTTCCTCCTTTGCCTGATCGCGCCGATCGGGGCGGGGTTTCTCATCTACTTGACCCACAATTTGACGCTCCTGGACACTTTCGGCGTGAAAGCCTCGGATCTGGTTGCAATCGACGCCTCTTTTTTTCTTCGCATTCTCTCGATCCAGGGAACCTTTGCGTTTCTGCTGACGGTCTTCGTCGGTCCGGGGCTGATCTCTCCCGATCTGGTTAACAACGGGCTGCCTCTTTATCTGTGCCGTCTGCGCCGCTTTGAATACGTGGCTGGAAAAATGTCGATTCTGGTGGTCCTGCTTTCTCTGATCACGTGGATTCCACTGACGCTGCTCTATTTGCTTCAGGCGGGATTTGCGGGGGGAGGGTGGCTTCTGGAGAACTCGCGGATTGCGATGGCCGGATTTGCGGGAAGTCTGGTCTGGATCGTTCTTTTGTCGCTTCTGGCGCTGTCGGTGTCGGCATGGGTGCGATGGAAGGCGGTTGCAGGCGCTGCAATCTTTGGTTCGTTGCTGGTCGGGGCCGGCGCCGGGGAAGCGATCAACGCTCTGTTTTTCACGAGGTGGGGGGACCTGTTGCAGTTGAATCGAGTGATCGACACGATCTGGGTCCATCTTTTCTTTCCTTTCGGAGAGGCGCCCTTTCGATTTGCACTGCTGGCGCCGGAGATACCCGTGTCGGCCGCATGGATCGCCGTCTTTCTGGTCAGTGCATTTTTTCTACTTCTGCTGGGGCGCAAGCTGAGAGCTTACGAGGTGGTTCGATGAGCGGCGCCGAATCGAGCCGAACCGTCGTCATCGAGGAGGTCTCCAAATTCTACGGAGACGTGCTGGGGGTCCATCGCGCTTCGCTGGAGTTTCGGCCTGGAATCACCAGCCTGGTGGGGCCCAACGGTTCAGGCAAGAGCACGCTGATGAATATCATCGCCGGTCTTATGCGCCCCTGCACCGGCCGCGTCGTGGCTCTGGGGCTGCAACCGACCGAGCCGGAAGCCTACTTCCGTCAAATCGGGTACTGCGCCCAGTTCGACTCTTTTCCGAAAGGAATGAGCGGCCTCGAATTTGTAGCGTCCTATTTGCGGGTGCGAGGACTTTCCCGGGAAGAGGCTTATCGACAGGCGAATCGCGCATTGGCCAGAATCGGAATGGAAGCGGTCGCCGAGCGCAAAGTCGCCGCCTACAGCAAGGGAATGAGGCAGAGGGTCAAGCTGGCTCAGGCGATCGCGCACGAACCGAAGATCCTGATTCTGGACGAACCCCTCAACGGACTCGACCCGATGGCGCGGGCCGAAGCGATGGAGCTGTTCCGCGAGTTCGCCGATCAGAGCCGGCTGGTTCTGATTTCCAGCCACATTCTGCACGAGGTGGATCAGATTTCCGACCGAGTCGTCATGATGAACGGAGGCTACGTCGTCGCCGACGGCGGCATCGCCGACGTTCGCAGCGACATTCCGGAACAGGCGATGCAGATTCTGATCCGATGCACCGACCCTTCCTTTCTGGCGTCCCGGATGTTCGAGCTGGATCATGTCGTTGAAGCGCGCCTTCAGGAGGACGGCAAAGGGCTGTTGATCCGAACGCGCGACGCCGACCGCTTTTTCCTGAGCCTGAATCGGTCGGTCCTGGAGCATGGGCTGGAGGTGGAGTCGGTGGAGCCGGCCGACGAAAGCGTCAGCGCCGTTTATGAATACCTGATCGGTTTTGACGGGAGGCTGGAATGAAATCAATTGCCGCGCTGGCTCCCGCAAGAACGATGTTGGGCCATCAGCTTGCCGGAATCTTCCAGATCGAAGTCGCCCGGACGTTGCGAGGAGGCCGGACGCTGTTCGCCTGTCTGTTGGCGGCTTTGCCTATCACGCTCTTCGCAGCTCGATTGGTTCTCCCCGCTCACCCGCACTTCCTCCAGAATGCCGGAGAGATCACCGGGCTCTTCGCCATTCTGTTTCAGACGTTCTTCCTGAGACTGCTGATCTTCTTCGGATGCGTCGCTTTGTTTATGGGTTCGTTTCGCGGTGAGATCGCGGAGAAGACGCTCCATTACTACCTGCTTTGTCCGATTCGCCGGGAGGCGCTGGTTGCAGGAAAGTTCCTGTCCGGAACCGTCGCCGCCACCGCCATCTTCGGAAGCAGCGTCGGGCTCTCCTACCTGCTGATATTCGCCTCCCCGCCAGGCCTGCTGGAATCGTACGTACTGAACGGACCGGGAAAGTGGCACCTGTTGGCCTACCTGCTGGTGACGGCGATGGCGTGCGCTGGATATGGCGCGCTGTTTCTGACCCTTGGCCTGTTTTTCCGCAACCCGATTATTCCGGCCGCCGTCGTCCTCGGCTGGGAGTCGATCAACTTTTTGCTCCCGTCCTTCCTGAAGAAAATCAGCATCGTCTACTACCTGGATTCGCTCTGCCCCGTTCCCATTTCGCAAGGCCCCATCGCCATTCTGAGCGAGCCCGCCCCCTTCTGGATCGCGGCGCCCGGCCTACTGGCGGTGACGGTGGTTCTGCTTCTGATCGCTTCCCTTCGATTGCGCAGCGGACGAGTCGAGTTATAGCCCGCATTTCTCAAACCCCTCCTGCTGCGACGCCGGATAGCGGCGTGTCTGCTGCGTTGCCGCTCTATGCAGCCCGCGATCGAAGTCCTGGTCCGTCGTGTTGCGGGCGCCGCTGGTCCGGATCGTAGGCGCGGCGACGCAGGCGATGCTGATGCATCGTCAAGGAGCCGCAACGACCGAGACGGGCCTGCGCCGCCCGCAACCCTCCGTGCAACAGGGGTTTGCGGCCCCCGGACTGCGTTGCTCGTCTTCAACGATGCACCGGCATCGCCTTCCTCCTCGCGCCTTGCCGGCTGAACCGCAGATCCCTGTTGCACGACGCGCCAGGACTTCGATCGCGGGCTGCCAAGCCTCCTCGACGTACTGCACGAGTACGACTGCGGGGGCCTTCGTCGCGCGCCTTGCATCCGCGCCGCTCTCCGTCGCCTCGCTACGAACCAGTGTGAGAAATGCGGGCTAGGCCTAACGCGAAACGGCAGGCGGCTGGGAGAAGTTCTGAAAGAGCTTCTCGACTTCCTTGCGGGACGGTTCGGAATTTTCCAGGATCCAGAATCGGTAACGAACCTCCAACGGCCGGTTCCGGTCCAGATCGTAGGGGAAGAATTCTCCGAATCGGCCGTAGCGGCGCTCCGACATCTCCGCTCCGCCCGGATTCGACGGGTGGCTCAGGTAAGCCACCGCATACGACTGCCGATTCAGAGAAAACAGCATTACGTTCCAGGGCAGGTCGATGTGAAGATCGTCGTTGAACTCCTGATCCACAGGCAGATGCGCCCATCCCTCCGGGCGAAGAAACCGGGTGGCCTCTTCGTTTTCGGCAACCTCTTGGGCGGCTCGAAACTGGACGCCGGCATGCTGCCGGTCCCCGTCCAGGCGAACGGGACCCGCCAGCGAGCGAAGACTGGATCGAAAATCGATTAAAATACTCCCGGCCGGCTGAAGAAAGGCGCGCACTTCGCGGATCTCCTCGGCAAACGGTTCGCCTTGCGGATCGATCCAGGGGATGCGAACCGAATGCCCTCCGAAGACCGGACCCTCGTGGACGGCCACTATTTCGGCGTGCTGCTGACGTTCGCCGTCGTTCGAATGCCAGATGTCGACCCGCTCATCCGAATCTGCGACGAATACCTGGTTGTAGCCGAAGAATATTCCGCGATGATGGGAATAGAGTCCGCCGGCGCCCTTCGTGATATGCCGGCGCCCGGAGGGGTTGTAGACGTGATGAAAGGGCCTTCTGGTGCCGTCGACGTCCTCGGGATCGTAGACCGGGTGGACGTACTGCAGGACGGGCCGATCCAGGTACAGCAGATCGGTCGCCGATTCTCCGATCGGTCGCCACGAAAAAGCGCCGGCTGAGCAGTCGCGGCCGAATTCAACGGCGAAGCGACTCGTGCTTTCGGCCGGCAGGTCCGCAATCCACCACACGCGGGCCCGGGCGTCGGAGAGCGCTTCGAACTGTCCCGGGGTTTCCGATGCCTCTCCCCGCACGCAGATCGGACTCATCATCTCTGGAGATGGCTCGAAGTCGACCGAGACTGGCGTGTAGTGGTGGCCATATTCGGTAGCCGTCACGGCCACTTCCATCGTCGGGGCCGTATCGCCCGCAGCGCAGGAAGCGGCCGGGATCAGCAGAACGAAAAGCAGGATCCTGTGCACCATCGTCTGGCCTTGACTATATTGGAAAATGAGTTGGCGGGCCACTCACCTGCTTTTTTCAGTTCGGCTTCCGCTCGCCGGCCAGTCGCTGCGCTTCGACCCAGTCTTCCGGTCGGTTGACGTTGAGCAGGATCTCGTCGGGCCAATTGAAATCGCTGATTCGCAGAAAATGGACGGACGCCCCCGAGGCGGTCAGAAATTCCTCCACTTTTCTCTTACCGGAAGACAGATAGCGTTCGATGAAAGGAAGGCAGCGAATCGAGTACCGGGCGGCCAGAGGATGGACGCGCCCTTGTCGATCCACCGGAGCGACGACGTCGTAGTTCTTTCCAGACGCGGCGAGAGCGCCGAAGAGTTCCGGCGTTACGAACGGAGCGTCGCAGGGTAGAAAGTAATTGTCAGCGGAGCGGGAAGCGGACAGCGCCGTGAAGACTCCCCCTAAAGGCCCTGCATTGTGGATTCCGTCGACCAGGGTCGGGATTTCCATC
>DATKAT010000102.1:0-5488 GCA_035514675.1 Acidobacteriota bacterium
GTGAAGGGCTGAATCGCTGGATCGCAGTCTCGGCCCTGTCGGGCGTCGCCTTGTCTCTGGTATCGATCTTCCTGTCGGACCTCCTGCTGGGCGTTTCTCTTCTGCTGTGGGTCGTCCATTGCGTCCGGGAGCGGCGTCTTATTCTGCAGATGCCGCCCTTCGCACCGGCGCTTCTGGCTTTGATCGTTCTGACCGCAACAGCCGTCCTCTTTTCGTACGATCCGCTTCGCAGCGCAGTCTACCTGAAGACCTTTCTCAAGTTCGCCTACGTCTTCCTTCTCTTTACCTTCGCGACGCCGGAACAGATCAGTCGAGGCCGGACGTGGATCTTCGCCATCGGTCTCTGCAGCGCCTCTTACGGAATGCTGCAGTATTTCTGGCTGAAGGACGTCTCTCCCTTGAATCGGATCGACGGGTTCATGTCTCACTGGATGACGTTCTCAGGTCAGATGATGCTGCTGCTGACGGCGGGGTTCGCGTTCTTCCTGCAGCGCCTGGCGCGAAGAGACCAGCCGGTTGCGTCTACCCTCTGGATCGCGGCAGCACTTCTTTTGTTGTTTGCGGCGCTGGTTCTTTCAGGAACCCGCAGCGCCTGGCTGGGCGCCGCCGTCGGAATTCTGGCCCTGACCCTGTTCGGCCGGGGTCGCTGGCTGCTGGCATTCGGGGCGTGCGCGCTGGCGGCTTTCCTGCTGATTCCCGACAGCCTGCGAAGCAGGGCTTATTCGGCTTTCGACCTGCAAGATCGGACCACCAGCGGGCGCATCGAGCTGCTGCAGACCGGGGCAGGCATCGTCAGAGAGCACCCGCTGACGGGAGTCGGCCCCCGGATGGTCAGAACTCTGGCGTACAAGTACCGTTCGCGCGACGATTTTCCGCAATGGCTTTACATGCATCTGCACAACAACCTGCTGCAGGTAGCCGCCGAAGCTGGAATTCCCGCCGCACTGGCCTGGCTGGCCCTCTGGCTCTGGCCGTTCTGCCACTTCTGGCAGGGATGGCGTCGCCTCCGGGAGGGCGCGCCCTCGTCAGCCGCCGCCGGCGCCGGGATGGCGGTGATCGCAGCATTTCTGACCGCCGGAATATTCGAGTTCAATTATGGAGACTCGGAAATTCTGACCCTGTTGCTCTTTTGGGTCACCGCTCCTTATGTGAAGCCGTCCCAGGCCATGGCGCCGTCGGAAGCTTCGGTGGTTCCCCACAGCGCCCCGGCGGGAGGACGGTGACGGATGGGCGTGAAGTTTCGCATTTCGATTCACGGCACCCGGGGGATTCCTGCCAATTATGGCGGCTTCGAGACCTTCGCCCAGGAACTGTCCGTCCGTCTCGCGGCCCGCGGGCACAGCGTGACGGTGTACGGGCGGAACCACTACGTACCGCCCGAAGTCACGGAATTTCAGGGAGTCGCCATCCGCAGACTGCCCGCGGTGCGGCGCAAGTATCTGGAAACCGTTTCGCACACGCTGCTGTCCGTTTTGGACTCGTTGCGGCGCGACGATCAGATCCTGCTGGTCTGCAATGCAGTCAACGCATGCTTTTGCTGGATTCCGCGCGCGGGGGGGAAGAAGGTAGTCCTGAATGTCGACGGAATCGAGAGGAAGCGACGAAAATGGAGCGCCGTAGGCCGGGGCGTCTACTGGATCAGCGAGCGCATGGCGATTCGCTTTCCCCATGTCACCGTCACCGATGCGGCGGTGATTCAGGATTACTATCGCAGGCGTCTGGGCGCCGAGACTCGAATGATCGCATACGGAGCAGAGGCAGCCGGCGTCGAATCCGAGGAGTGCCTGATTCGTCTCGGCCTCCGTCCATTGGAGTATTTTCTTTACGTCAGTCGATTGGAGCCCGAAAACAACGCCCACCTGGCGATAAAGGCCTATCTAGCCTCCGGTTCCAACATCCCGCTGGTTGTGGTGGGGGACGCCCCCTACAGCAGACGTTATCAAGAAAAGCTGAAGCGGCTGGCCGGCGGGGGCGACGTCCGGATGCCGGGGGCGATTTATGGGCGGGGCTACCGTGAATTGCTCTCTCACTGCACCGCATACCTGCAGGCCACCGAAGTTGGAGGGACGCATCCGGCGTTGCTGGAGGCGATGGGCTGCGGAGCCCTCGTGTTCGCTCACGATACTCCAGAGAACCGGGAAACGCTTGCCGATTCGGGCTGCCTGCTGTCCTTCCATGAAACGGAATCTCTGGCCGCTCTTCTGCGTCAAGTGGAACAAAACCGCTCGAAGTGGGACCATTTGCGAAGACTGGCGCAGGATCGGATAAAGGATTTTTACAGTTGGGACCGGATTGTCGATCAGTATGAACGGCTCTTTGAAGAATTGGGCGGCGATTAGGATCTTCCAAAACTTCGCGGTGCAGATGGTGCGTCGACGCCATCTGATCTGGAACTTTGCAGTCCGCGACCTGCGCAGCCGCTATGTAGGCTCCTTGATGGGATTCTTCTGGGCCGTCGTCCACCCTGTCGTACTACTGGTCTGTTATACGTTCGTCTTCTCCGTCGTCTTTGAAATTCGCCCCCAGACTCTGGCTACCGACAACTTCGCCATATTCCTTTTCTGCGGAATTCTTCCCTGGCTTTTCTTTCAAGACACGGTTTTACGCTGCTGCAACTCGGTCGTCGAAAATGGAAATCTGATCCGTAAAACGGTGTTCCCCTCGGAGATCCTGCCCATCTCTTTGTGCCTTTCCAACCTGGTCACACACTGTCTCGGCTTGCTCATCCTGCTCATCGTCTTGCTGGCAGCGGGCCTGCTCGGATGGACGGCTCTGCTGCTGCCGTTCGTGCTGTTCCTCCTGTTGCTGCTGTCTCTGGGTCTGGGATGGATGGTCGCGGCCCTGCAGGTTTTTCTGCGGGATACGCTGCAAATTCTGTCCGTATTCCTGGTTTTCTGGTTCTGGTTTACGCCGATCTTCTACTCCATCGATCTGGTTCCGGAAAGCCTTCGCCCCCTGATTCGGCTCAATCCTCTGACTTACGTGACGCAGGGGTACCGGGACCTTCTGCTGGAGCGCCAGATTCCCGACCCGTCCGCTCTGCTGACGCTGTTTGCCATAGCGGCGCTGTCGTTTGTCGCAGGAGGGCTGATTTTCCGAGCGACGAAGCGGGAGTTTCTGGATGTGCTCTGATCCCAGTCGGCCGGTCATTGAGTTGCGACGCCTGTCCAAGAAGTATCCGATCTACGAGAGGCCGAGCCACAAGCTGTTCGAGCTGCTGAGCCTGCGCCGGCGGCGATATCATCGAGAATTCTGGGCCTTGCGCGACATTGACCTGGAAGTGACGGGAGGCACAACCCTTGGAGTCATCGGGCAGAACGGTTCCGGAAAGAGCACGCTGCTCCAGCTGATCGCCGGAATCCTTCGACAGACCGAGGGTGACTGTCGCGTGCGAGGCCGGGTGGCGGCGTTGTTGGAGCTCGGCGCGGGCTTCAATCCTGAGTTCACAGGACGCGAAAACGTTCTCATGAACGGCGCCATCATGGGGATCCCGCACGGCGAAATGGAGGCCCGTTACCCGGAAATCGTAGAGTTCGCCGAAGTCGGAGAATTCATCGAGCGGCCTGTCAAGACCTATTCCAGCGGGATGTTCATGAGACTGGCTTTTGCGGTCGCCATTCACCTCGATCCCGACATCCTGCTGGTCGACGAGGCGCTGGCGGTCGGCGATCTGATCTTTCAGCATCGCTGCATACATCGAATCCGACGGCTGCGGCGGGAGGGAAAGACGATTCTGTTTGTGACGCACGATATTCAGGCTCTCACCCAATTTTGCGATCGCGCTATTCTGCTGGACGCCGGCAGGAAGCTGGAAGACGGAGATCCGGAAGAGGTGGTTCGCAAATACCGCTCGCTGGTGTTTGAGCGCGAGAGGCGGAAAGCGGGAGAGGGCGAGTTCCTGGTTCAGGCCGACCAAAACGACGCCCTCCCGGTGATTCGAGGAATACCCCACGTCCACCATCGCTTTGGAGCGGGCGGCGCCCAGATCGTCGGAATCATCCTGCTGTCGGACGCCGGCGAAGTCATCAACCAGGCGGCGGCAGGGCAACGACTTCGCCTCCTGATTTCCGCGCGCGCCAGTCGGAACCTGGAATCCCCGATCGTGGGGTTCACCGTACGGGATCGTATGGGCGTTGAGATCACGGCATCCAATACTTCATACGAGAGCCTGCATCTTCCGGCGCTGCAGGGGGACGATCTGGTCACGGTGGCCTTCGATTTCGAGGCGCCGCCGATTCGTCCCGGAAGTTACTCGATCTCGCCGGCAATCGCGCATGGCAACATCTGGGAGCACGAAATCGAAGACTGGATCGACAACGCATACGTGTTTGACGTTCTGGACTCCGGGCTGGTCTACGGCAGCATGAAATGGCCGATGACGGTGGGGTTTCGGCGAACTCGGGACGAGCAGTGACGCAGGCCTTGCCCACTAACCCGCGATTCTCGCACGTCTCCTACTGCGGCGCCGGAGCCGTGTGAGAACTGCGGGCTAAGGGGAATCTGAGATCCAAGGCAACCCCTTTTCCCATCTGCTAGTATGTCCCGAAATGAAGAAGTCGGTTCAGCTGCTCCTCGCCGTGTGCGCCATGCAGGCGATTCTGTTGGCCGGAACCATCGTCAGGCTGCAAGAGGTAGCAACGGATTTGACCCGGCCGGTGCAGGTCACGCATGCCGGCGACGGGTCGGGACGCATTTTTGTCATCGAGTTGAGAGGTTCGATTCGGATCGTGGAGAACGATCAGCTCCAGCAGGGCTTTTTTCTCGATCTGACTCCGCGGGTTCTCATGGACGGTGAAGGCGGGCTCCTCAGCATGGCTTTTCATCCGAACTTCAGCGAAAACGGCCGATTCTTCTGCTTCTATGTGACGGGCGCCCTGGATGACCGCGAAATCGTCGTCGAGGAGTTCCAGGTTTCGGAAAACAATCCGAATTTCGCGCCGGCAGCCGGGACGGAGCTCCTGCGATTCCAGCATCCCGACCGCATCCATTTTGGGGGGCAGCTCGCCTTTGGCCCCGACGGATTTCTCTACATTTCGGTAGGAGACGGAGGACCGCCGGAGGGAGGTTCCCCAGGGACGCGGGGCCAGGATCTGACCAGCCTGCACGGAAAGATTCTGCGCATAGATGTGGACTCCGAGGAGCCATATGCGATTCCTTCGACGAATCCGTTTCTGGGAATCGAGCAGGCGCGAGGAGAGATATACGCTTTCGGCTTCCGAAACCCTTGGAGATTCTCCTTCGACCGGATGACCGGCCAGCTGCTGGTCGGCGATGTGGGGCAGAACCGGTTCGAGGAAATCAATCGGGTCCGGCGGGGCGGCAATTACGGCTGGAACCTGCTGGAAGGGCCTGAATGCTTCATTCCTTCGGGGCTTCCCTGCCCCAACCCGGAAGTCTTCGAGTCTCCTCTTTTCGCCTATCCCCAAACGTCGGAATTCGGACGGGCGGTTACGGGAGGCTTCGTGTATCGAGGCAGTCAGCCGGGCGC
>DATKAT010000103.1:0-4706 GCA_035514675.1 Acidobacteriota bacterium
CCTCAAGTCCGGCGATCGTCGAAGGATCGCCGTCCTGCGCATGCTCAAGGCCCGGATTCTCGACAAGGAGGTCGAGCTTCGATCCAGCAAGGGGCGGGACTATCGGCTGGACGACGACGAAGTGCGGGAAACGCTGCGCAGCTACGCCAAACAGAGGCGGCAGTCGGTCGAAGCATATCAGGACGCAGGCCGAAACGACCTGGCCGCCAATGAACAGGCGGAACTGGAAATGGTCTCGGAATACCTGCCCGAAGCGCCCTCCGCAGAACGCATTCGGGAAATCGTCGAACAGGCGGCGGCCGAACTGAACGCTGCCGGAGCAAAGGACTTCGGTCGCGTCATGAAAGAAGCCATGGCGCGCCTCAAGGGCGCCGCCGACGGCCGCGAAGTCAGCCAGATCGTCCGCAGCGTTCTTCAGGGTTCCTGAATTCGTTCCGCGTTCTGCGTTCTTCGTTCTTGGGGGTATGGGATATGGTCAAGACGTCGGTAACGATTCTGGTTCAAGCGGTTGACATGCTGAAGCGATTCCTCGCCGTTCAATTGCGAGATTTTGTATCGCCGCTGAACTCTTTCGGAATTTCAGCTCTCTTATCCGAGAGGTGGCGCTGGCCCATCCGCGCCTCGATACAAATCCCCCGGATTCGCCGCTGACCAAGCTCCAAAAACAAACAACCCGGATCCCAGAACGAAGAACGCGGAACGAAGAACGAAAAACGACCTATTTTCGAAATCGATCGACATCGATTCCGAATTTCCTGGTCTTGTAGCCGATGATGCGCTCGGTGGAGTGCAGCAGGCGGGCGGCTTTGGCCCGGTTGCCTCTGGGGCGCTCTTCAAAGCGTCCACGATCAGGTCCTTTTCAAAAGCGGCGACGGCCTCCTCCAGCGAGGCTCGAACCTGAGTTCCCGACGCCTCCGCGGTCTGCAGCGAGGGCGGAAGATGATGGCCGTAGATGACGGGCCCCTCGCACACGAGGACGGCTCTTTCCATCGCATTTTCCAGCTCGCGGACATTCCCGGGCCAGTGATAGCTTGTGAGCATGTCGATGGCGGGGGTCGACAGCCTCCGAATGACCTTGCCATGGGTCTGGGAGTACTTTTCCAGAAAATGATCGGCCAGCAGCAGGACATCCGATTTACGCTCGCGCAAAGGAGGAACGTAAATGCTGAATACGTTGAGGCGGTAGTAGAGCTCCTCCCGGAAGCTCCCTTCTTGAATCCCCTTTTCCAGATTCTTGTTTGTGGCGGCGATGAGCCGAACGTCGACCCCGACCGTTCGGGTTCCCCCCACCCGCTCGAACTCCTTCTCCTGAAGCACCCGCAGCAGCTTGACCTGCAGCGAAGGCTGAAGGTCTCCGATCTCATCCAGAAAGAGCGTGCCTCCCTGGGCCAGCTCGAACCTTCCTTTCTTCTGGACTTCCGCTCCCGTAAATGCGCCCCTTTCGTGTCCGAACAATTCCGATTCGATCAAAGTTTCAGGCAGTGCGGCGCAATTGACGCGGACCAGAGGCTCTCGCGCACGCAGCGAATTGTAGTGAATGGCGTGAGCGATCAGCTCCTTTCCGGTCCCCGACTCCCCTCGCAGCAAGACGGTCGTCGGCGCCGGGGCCACCTGAGACACCTTTTTGTACACCTCCTGCATGGCGCGGCTGTTTCCAATAATGTTGGAAAACCCGTAGCGCTCCCGCAACTCCTCTCGCAGATGCGTGTTCTCTTCCAGAAGGTTCCGCTTCTCCTCCTCAACCAGCAGGCTGATCTTGAGGGACTGGCTGATCATAGAACTGACCAGCCGGAAGAATTTCAGGGCTCGCTCATAATTCCGAGCGGGATCGAAATAAAGTTCGGCCAACAGGACGCCGACCGTCCGCCGGCCGATGGCGCAGGGAACGCACACCAGCGAAAACTCCCCTCGACCCCGCCGCTTCCGCACAGCCGGCTCCAGGCTCATTTTCGGCACTACAATCGGCCTGCCGCTTTCCGCCGCCTGCGAAAGCAAGCGGCCCGAACGTTCGAAGATTCCTCCGTTCTCAGAGGCGCTTTCGGCCCGAATTCGGCTTCTCGAACCCTCCTCGGAAATCAGCGAAAAGCCGGCGCAGGCGATGCTGGGATGCTTTTCCAGAATCTGCAGAACCTTGGGCATCGAAGCGTTCAGGTGTAAAGCCTCCGCCAGCGCCTGGCTGATTTCGACCATCGTGGCCAGGCGCCGCACCTCGGCGTCTTCCCAGCTCTCCTCGGGACCCGAAATCCTTTCCGCAACCGCCATTGATGGTCTCGCTTCTCGATCGGAGTGTCCGCTTATCGTACCGGTGAATCGAAGCTATTGTACTCTTTTTTGATGACAAAAATAGCCGTTCTTCGGTCTTTTTATCAAATCGATATGTATTAATGTTACATTTTGCGCTTTTTAACGTTACAGACACCTGATTCCGGGACTTCCTCCCTCGCCCTGCGCGACCGCTTCAAAATGCGAATCATCGCAACCATTTCAACCAGTCGGTTCATCCGCAGGACGCGGCTGCGGCTGATATGATGGAAGCCACGAGATGAATGAAGACGAGGTCCATCCGGCGCGGATTCGGCGAATTTCCGGCGGCCTTGAATTCGAGTGGCGCGACGGTCACCTGAGCAGCTATCAAAACGGCTATCTGCGTCGCCGCTGTCCTTGCGCTGGATGCAGGGAAGCGGAACCGAAAGTAGTGGAGGCCGACGATCCATTGAAGTTGCTGGACGACGAGCCGATCGAACTCGAGGATGTTTCCCTGGTGGGAAACTACGCGGTTTCCTTTCGATGGAACGACGGTCATTCTACGGGCATTTACTCGTTTCGACTGTTGCGGGCGATCTGTCCCTGCTCTCAATGCGGTCGAAGCGGCTTAGAGAAAGGAGCCGAAGATGACGGAGAAATTGGACAAGTCTGATATGGAGTGGCGCGAAGAATTGACTCCGGAGCAGTATCGGGTCTGTCGGAAGAGAGGAACGGAGCGGGCGTTTTCAGGAGAATTCTGGAACCACAAGGCTGCCGGCCGATATTTGTGCGTTTGCTGCGGTTTGCCCCTATTCGACTCCGCGACCAAATTCGAGTCCGGGACGGGTTGGCCCAGCTTCTGGGCGCCGGCCGACGAAAGCCATGTGGAGACGGAGACCGATCGAAGTTTCTTCATGGTGCGCAAAGAGGTGCACTGCAAGGGCTGTGGAAGCCACTTGGGACACGTCTTCGCCGACGGGCCCCCGCCGACGGGACAGCGCTACTGCATCAATTCCGTCTCTCTGAAGTTTGAACCCGAGGAAACGGGCCCATGACTCTCCCGAGGCGAGGCGGGCTGAGCCGTGAGCCTCTTTCAGGATCCTGTCGGGCCCCCCAGGTCGGCCGTCAGCGACGTCCGGCCCACTTGCGTCCGCCGACCTCCGCATTGGCGGCATTGGCTCTGTTGGCGGCTGCCTTGCACCCGCTCCCTCTGGCGTCCCAGCCTCCCGAATTCGCTGTCGAAACGTATTCCAATCTCCAGGAGGTCCGCGTGCTGACACCGGAGATGGACAGCGTGCGCGGACTGAACCCGGAGGATTTTCGCGTTCGGGTCGATGGGCAAGAAAGACCGGTGGTTTTCCTGCGGGAGGAGCCTTCTCGAATCAGTCTGGCGGTTCTGGTCGACATCGGCTCCGAAATGCCCGCGGAAGCGATCGCGGACAGCAAGCGGATGATTCACGATCTGATTCACTTGCTGGATCCTGAGGACGAGGTGATGCTGGCGGTCTACGACGAAGGGACGCATCCGGTCGCTCCCCTGACGCAGGACCGCGTGCGCCTCGTAGAGGGGATCGACGACATTGCGCCCGGCGCGCGGCCTGGCCGCTGGAGAAGGCTGGGTCGGCTGTTTGGAAGTTCGGGGCTCACCGGCGGCGCCGTCGATGAAGCGCTGCTGGAATTGCGCAGGGCCCGCTGGCCAAACCGCATCGTGCTGGTGTTTTCTTCGGCTTTTGGAAACATCGGCCGCGCCGCCCAGGATCATCTGGAGGCAGCCGGCGCCCGCTTCTTCGCCGTCGGCTTCGGAAACGCGGGCGGCGACGCATTGAACCTGTGGGGGGATCGTCTGGCCCGCTCCCGCCTGTTGGAGATGACCGGCGGGGTCGAATTTTCGGCGGAACTTCTCAGCGAGCGGATCGAGCGCCTCCGCGACGCGTTGAAAGGGTATTATCTGCTGGCCTACGGTCCGGAGGACGCCTCCGATGAGGCTGAGCGGATCGAGATTTCGATTCGCGATTTTCCCGACTACGGAGTTGCGTTCGCTCCCCGAACGACGGAAGAGGACTCTTTCTGGCGCCGGTGAACGGCGCCTCATCCGGGTTCCGGGATTCCGCAGTTCCGACTCCTGTCTCCTGACTCCCTTCCCCTCAGGCGCAGATTTCCATCCGTCGAATCTTCTCCACCAGCGTGGTCCTTTTCAGCGAAAGGAGTCTGGCCGCCTGCATTCGATTTCCGCCGGTTCTTTCCAGCGACTCCTGGATGAGCTTTCGCTCCAGCTCCGAAAGGAAAGCGATCAGATCCATTCCCTGCTCGGGGAGTTCCAGCCTCAGCACCTCTTCGGGGAGCATGAATCGGGGCGACTGCATCCATCCGGGCAGGTCCTGGGGAAGGATCTCGAGCCGGGTTCCGGACATAACGTGAGCGAACTCGACGGCGTTTTCCAGTTGTCGAATGTTTCCCGGCCA
>DATKAT010000104.1:0-5309 GCA_035514675.1 Acidobacteriota bacterium
CTCCTCGATTCGACAATTGCCGCCGACGACGGAATGTTCGATCCTGGCTCCGGGCTTGATGGTGCATCCTTCATCGACAAAGGAGCGGACGCAGCGGACCGTTGCATCGAGCGGGGGATGATGCTTTTTCGGCAGGGCCGCAAACTCCGGAGGGGCAAGGCGCCCGTCCAGGAAATCCAGATTGGCTTTCAGGTAGTTGTCCGGCCTTGTCAATTCAACCCAATATTCCGAGATGCCTGCAGCATAAAACCTGCAACCGTCGGCCGAGGCCCGGGGAAAGAGGTCGTTTTCGAACGAAGAGGGGCCGTCCGCCGAAATCTCGTCCAGGATCGTCGTCTCCAGCACGTAAATTCCGGCGTTGATGGATTTGCTCGCTACCTCCCGCCCTCGCGGCTTTTCGCGAAATCCCGTGACCCTGTCCCCTTCTCCAATCTCGAGCGCCCCGTAGGGCCGGGGATTTTCCACCTGCGCAGCGGCGACGGTAAGCTGCGAATTCTTGGCGCGATGAAACTCGATGATACGCCGGATCGGCGTTTCGCATAAAATATCCCCATTGATGACCACGATTGTGTCATCGATCAGGTGTGAGGCCTTCTTGACGGCGCCCGCGGTCCCGACCGGCGTGCTCTCGACGACGTATCGAAGGACGACGCCGAAGCGCCCGCCGTCGCCGAAGACGTCGCGCACCTTTCGGGGCTGATAAGACAGACTGAGAATGATTTCGGTGATGCCGGCTTTTTTAAACTGATGAATCTGATACAGGAGAAGAGGGATGTTTCCGATCGGCAGCAACGGCTTTGGAGTGTTGAGGGTCAGAGGAAGCATGCCACTGTGTTCGCCGCCTTCCAGAATAAGCCCCTTGATCATCCCTTCAAATGCTAGCACTTTTTACTTGGCCAGGGAGATTTTGCGAAAGGGGGGGACGGCTTCCCGGCGCGCCTGCGCGAGTTCGCAGCGACCGGTTCCGTTCATTTCTTCCCCGTCAGATATGTTAAAGTCTTCGCAGGCGCCGGCTGAGGTTTCACCGAGATGAACTTGCCCAACTCGCTGACTGTCACACGGATCTTTCTCGTGCCCCTGTTGATGGTGGTGCTGCTGACGGGCCGTTTCCCCGACCGTGAAATCTGGGCCTTGAGCGTTTTCCTGTTCGCGGCGCTCACTGACCTACTAGATGGATTCTTCGCCAGAAGAAGGTCCCAGGTGACCACGCTCGGGAAACTGCTGGATCCGGTCGCCGACAAGCTGTTGATCTCTTCGGCGCTCATCGCATTGGTGCAACTGGGGGCGGCGCCGGCCTGGATGGTGGTCATTATTGTGGGGCGTGAGTTCGCCGTCACGGGCTTGCGCAGCATCGCATCTGCGGAAGGTCTCACTATCGACGCCTCCCGGCTGGGAAAGTACAAGATGGTTTCTCAAGTCGCCTGCTGCGGTTTTCTCATTATCGGAAGTCGTTACCCGGACGGGTTGCTGATGGCCACCGGAGAGGCCCTTCTCTGGGTGGTGGTCGGCGTGGCGGTCCTTTCGATGTATTCCTATTTTCGGACTTTCTGGAATCAAATTGAAGAAAACGCCCAAATGCGTCGACGGCTGGAGAAGGAGCAGAGGCTCAAGATGCTGGGTCAGACCCGACGCAAGTCCGACGCATACCTGAAGACCTGACGGAGGCTGACGCCCGGGCGGTCCCGAATTCCCGCTGCTGACGAACCATCCGAATGTTGGAAACGGACCGATTCACTTTGAAACTTTGTTTGACACTGGCTGAGTCTTCGGCGGTCGCCCTCGAAAAGCAACTCGATCGATTTGCCGGAAGAGTTCCGTTGATCGAACTTCGGCTCGACCACCTGCAAGAGAAAAGGCTGCCGCGGATTCCCGGCGACGGGGAAACAAGGGTGATCGCCACCTGCCGGCCGATCCGCGAGGGAGGCGTCTTTGCCGGCGGCGAAGCCGAAAGGCTGGAGCTTCTGAATCAGGCGGCGAAAGCCGGCTGTCAGTGGGTGGATCTGGAGAGCGACGCGCCCGGATCCATCGAGTTCGGCGCACAGACAAGGATCATTCGGTCCAAGCACCTGTTCGATTATTTCCCGGAAAGCCTCGATCGGGTTTGGAACGATCTGCTCGACGCCCCGGGGGACGCCTATAAGCTGGCGGTTCGCGTAGACACCACCCGCCAGCTCGTCGAGCTGCTTTCCTGGATGGAAAATCTGCCCCCTTCGCCTCCTTTCGTCGTCGTCGGAATGGGCGCCTTCGGACAGCTTTCGAGGTTTTTGGGCCCATTCCTGGGCTCCCTTTGGACCTACGCATCGATCGACGGGGAGTTCGCCCCCGGCCAGTTGTCACTGGAGCAGGCCTGCAACGTCTTCCGATTGCAGGAGCGGCCGCAGCGAACGGCGCTGTATGGAGTTATTGGAAATCCGGTCGCTCACTCCCTTTCGCCGTTGCTGCACAATCGGCTGTTTGAAACCTATCGGCATGAGGGCCTCTATCTTCCGACGCATCTGGACGAGTTGGAACCTTGGTTTGAATTTCTCGAGCGCACGCGGCTGGAATTCCGAGGATTCAGCGTTACGATTCCATACAAAAGCCGCGTCTCCGCTTTTCTTAGCCGGACGGATGCTTCGGCGGCTTCCGTCAACACCCTGCAGCGGACGGATGCGGGTTGGGAAGGGACGAACACCGACCGCGCCGGATTTCTCATCCCCCTTCGGAAACGTCTGAGACTGCAGGGCAGATCCGTCGTCCTGCTGGGTTACGGCGGCGCAGCCCGAAGCGTAGCGACAACTCTGGTAGAGCAAGGGTGTCGCGTGACTGTGGTGGGTCGAGACGCCCGGAAATCTTCGGCTTTCGCCGAGCAGTTCAAGATCGCGTCGGCCCCTATTTCGGATTCCCCGGAAGCCGACATCTGCGTGAACGCCACGCCGGTCGGTCAAATTCCGGACGTGGACGTCACGCCCCTCCCCGCCGAACGGCTCAAATTCCGGTTGGTTTACGATCTGGTCTACAATCCCGAGGAGACGCGGTTGCTGCGAGAGGCCCGGCGGCAGGGAATCGAATGCATCTCGGGAATGGAGATGTTTGTGGAGCAGGCGGCGCTTCAATTTAAATGCTGGACTGGAATCAACCCGGATCGGGACGGGATGTTGAACGTTCTCCGGGATCGCAGCGGGTTCCTTCAATGACCGAGTTTTATCCGTTTCAGGTTCGGGTTCCCGCCTCCACCAGCAACCTGGGCGCAGGGTTTGACACGCTGTCGGCGGCGCTTTCTCTCCACTTGACGGTCCGAGTCGAAGCCGGCCCAGGCTCATCGGTCGAATGGGAGATGCATACGCCGCTGACGCCCGACGAGAACATCCTGGCTGCAGCCTTCTTCCATGCCTGCCGGAATCTGAATCTGGAACCGCCGGGTCTGCGAGTCTCGGTCGACAGCCCGATCCCCCTGCAGAGGGGATTGGGAAGCAGCGCCGCCGCCATCGTCGCCGGTGTGAAAATGGCCGAGCGACTGTCCGGACGAACTCTTGGAAGGCGGGAAATCTTCGATCTGGCGTATCCACTGGAGGGCCATCCCGACAACCTGGCCGCCAGCTTGCTCGGCGGTTGGGTCCTGTCCCGCGTAGAAGAGGGGCGGATGCGAGCCGTTCGTCTGGACTCTGCGCTGGAATGCAGCTTTGTGGTCGCCATCCCGGAAACCTCCGTCTCCACCCAGGAAGCCCGAAGAATCCTGCCCGCCGAGTTTCCGCTTCAGGACGCGGTGTTCAACCTGCAGCGCGTCGCCCTGATGGTCTACGCCCTGACCTCGGGCAGACGAGACCTCGTGCAGGAGGCAATGCAGGATCGCCTGCATCAGCCCTATCGCGCCGCCCTGATTCCAGGGGGCGAAGCCATCCTCGATCACCAGGGGCTTCCTTCGATCGCCGCCCCGGGGTTGCTGGGCGTCTGCATTAGCGGGTCCGGCGCCTCCATGGTCGCGCTGGCCGACGACGAAATTGCGACAATCGGAAAGTGGATGATCGGCAAGATGCAAGAGGCCGGCGGTCGCGCTGAATACCGCCTCTTGCGGTTGGATCTTCAAGGCGCCGTCGCTCGCTCCCTGTAAACGGCTTTCAGACGCGCAGACGGATTCCAACAGCCCGCCCCGGCCCCTTCCCGCTCCAACCGTCCGATCAGCGCTCCACGACGAGCTTCCATCTGTGCGTTTGCTGCAACACATGTGTCGTGCCAAACCGACAACCTGCACCGGCCCGGCGCTCTGAAACCGCCGACAGTCCGCAATTGGCCGCAATTGGAGGCGTTCTTGCATCTGCCGAATTTGCTCGCGAGAGAAGAACGCCGGGGGTCTTCCTGAACCGGGGTCGACGGGACCGTCCCGGGGACTGAAACGGAGTTGCAGTCGCTCCGGCGGACGCCCGAATCATGCTGAACAAACCATGCAACGAACGATCGAGCACCCGGTAGAAGTCTCCGGAATCGGGCTCCATACCGGTTATCAGGTCACCATGCAGCTGCGCCCCGCGCCGGCTCACACCGGAATCGTCTTCCGGCGCGTCGACCTGCGGGGCTTTCAGATCGAAGCGAAACGACAATGGGTCTCCCGCGTCGTCCTGGCCACTACTCTGATGAAGCATGGAGTGATGCTTTCGACCGTCGAACATCTCCTTTCGGCCCTGTACGGACTGCAGATCGACAACCTGTACATTGACATCGATTCAATGGAGGTTCCCATTATGGACGGCTCCGCCCAGCCCTTCGTCGATCTAGTGGAGGAGGCGGGAATCAGCGAACAGGGCGCGGAAAAAACGTTTCTGATGGTGGAAAAAACCCTGCGTCTGGATGCCGGTCAGAAATATATCGTGGTGGAACCCGCCGGGGAATTCTTTATCGAATATGAAATCGACTTTCCGCATCCCCTGATCGGCCGGCAGAGACTGGATTTGCAGGTGACGCCGGAATCCTATCGAAGGGAGATCGCCTTCGCCAGGACCTTCGGCTTCTATTCGGAAGTCGAGGAATTGAAGAGAAAGGGACTGATCCGAGGCGGCTCGCTGGACAACGCAGTCGTGCTGAGCGAATCCGACATTATGAATGACAGCCTCCGCAGCGCCGATGAATTCGTTCGGCACAAGGTCCTGGATCTCATCGGAGACCTTTCACTTTGCGGATACCCTGTGGTCGGCCGAATCCGGGCCTTTAAGGCCGGCCACGCCTTGCACACTCACCTGGCTACAGCCCTGACTCGCAATGGAGGGCTCGCCCGGCGCGTCCGGGAGTCGCGGCTCCCAGCCGAAACCACCTGAGGCCGCAAGCTCAACCCCCGT
>DATKAT010000105.1:0-4175 GCA_035514675.1 Acidobacteriota bacterium
CATGAAATGCGAGCGAATTGAAGTCCGACTTTCCGGGTACCTGGACAGAGAACTGACCCAGCAGCAGCGGCAGAGCGTGGAGGTCCACCTTCGCGATTGCGGCCGTTGCAGGGAAGTTCTGGATCAGTTGAAAGCGGCCAAAAAGGCCGCGCAGCAGCTGGACGTCGAGCAGCTGGAGGATCGGGAGTGGGGCCCTTTCCATGAAAATCTCCTTGAAAAAAGCGGCCGGCGCCTGGGCTGGGGCCTCCTCCTGTTCTGGATTGCGGCTTCCGGGGCTTACGGCCTCTGGCAGCTGGCAGTTTCTCCGTCTGAAACGCTGGCTTCTAAAATCGTGCTTTTCACCTTGATACTTGGACTGGGACTTCTATTTCTGTCCGTGCTTTCTCAGAGGCTCAGGGAAAGCCGGCGCGACCGTTACAAAGGGGTGCTTCGATGATTGTGGTCACGACCGAACAGATCACTGGCAAGCAGATCGTGGAAACCCGCGGAATTGTACGCGGCAATACTATCCGGGCTCGACACCTGGGGCGCGACATTCTGGCCGTGTTCAGAAACATCGTCGGCGGAGAAGTCCACGAATACGTCAAGTTGATCGCGGAAGCCCGGGAGCAGGCCATCGATCGGATGGTCGCCGAAGCCGAACAACTCGGCGCCAACGCCGTCGTCGGAGTGCGCTTCACCACCTCGATGGTCATGACGGGGGCGGCTGAGCTGCTCGTCTACGGGACGGCGGTCGTGATCAGGAATCCCAACGACTGATCCGGTTGGCCAACCACTGAGAACGATCCCCGGCAGTCGCCGTCTTTAACCCGCATTTCTCACACTGCCTCTACTGCGGCGACGGATAACGCCGCGCCTGCTGCGTTGCCGCTCCTCGGCCTGCTCGACGTACTGCACGAGGAAGACTGCGCGGGCCATCGTCGCGCGCCTTGCATCCGCGCCGCTCTCCGTCGCCTCGCTACGATCCAGTGTGAGAAATGCGGGTTAAGCGGGAGGCTCGGGCCTGTGGAAAGGACCTCAGACCTGAGGCAGGAGCTTTCGGTTTTTGTGAGGGGCCTCCGGCCGCGACCGGCGGGAAATTCCGCAGAATCCGCTCTAATCGAGGCTGCAGCCCCTTCTGAACAGCGCATCCTCTCAACTTCGAGGTAGAAACTCGAAGCTCAGGGCTGTCTAATCGGAGATATGCGGGATGAGACGATTCGCCTGCGGGACGGCAGGCGCCTCGGCTTCGCCGAGTTCGGACCGTCCGATGGCCGGCCAGTGCTTTTCTTTCATGGGATTCCCGGCTCCCGATTGTTTTTCCAACTCGCCGAACTGGATGCATCCCGCCTCGGCGTCCGCCTCATCGCGCCGGAACGTCCCGGTTACGGAACTTCCGACCTCCTGCCGCAGAGAAGGCTGGTGCAATGGGCCGACGACGTCCGCCAACTGGCGGACCGTCTCCGGTTGGAGACCTTCTCAGTTGCCGGCGTATCCGGAGGCGCCCCGTATTCTTTGGTCTGCGCCCGCTTTTTACCGGAGCGGATCGTGCGAGCCGGTCTGGTCAGCGCCATGGGGCCCGTCGATCACCCCCTGGTGGTGGCTCATATGACATCGAGACACCGCTTCCGGTTGGCCGTTTTCCGCCTTGCGCCCATCTCTGTGCACGCCGTCTGCACTCTGGCAGGCTGGTGCGCCCGCAACTTGCCCGCCCGCCTTCTGGCAGGGATTCTACCCATGTTCCCGCCGGCTTCCCGCCACCTTCTGGAAGCGGAAGGACGTCGGGAAGTCATCGTTCGGAGCATCCGGGAAGCCTTTCGTCAGGGCGGCCGAGGCGTGGCCCGCGACCTGCTGCTGATGTCGCTTCCGTGGGGGTTTCAGTTGGAAGAAGTCGCAGTGCCGGTCGCGCTCTGGCACGGCGCCGATGACATCAATCTTCCGGTCGTCTTAAGCCAGGCCATCGCCGCCTCGCTGCCGAACTGCAACGCCCGTTTCATCCCCGGCGCCGACCACGCCTGGATCCTGGATCATTTCGGAGAGGTTCTGGCCGGGGTCTGAGCGCCTCCGCTTCCCACAGGCGTGAGCGCCTGGTGGATTTTCTCCGAGTGGGGCGCGTGGTTTTCAATTGACGCTCACGTTTGTTGCGGGTTAGACGCGGTAGCCGTTTTCCTTCAGGACATCGACCAACTCTTGCACGGCGCCGGCGGATCTCTGCAGGGCCGCCTTCTCTTCGGCCGTCAGGTTGATTTGAACGACATCCTCCATTCCGCGTCGACCCAGCTTCAGGGGAACTCCGACGTACAGGTTGCTGATGCCGTATTCGCCTTCCAGATAAGCCGCGCAGGGCAGGATCTTCTTTTTGTTTTTCAAGATCGATTCAACCATTTCCACCGCCGCCGCCGAGGGCGCGTAATAGGCGCTGCCCTGCTTTAAGAGCTTGACGATCTCCGCGCCGCCGTCACGGGTTCTTTGTATAATCGATTCCAGACGGTCAGGTGGAATCAACTCGGGGATGGGGATTCCGGCGACTGTGGAGTAGCGCGCCAGCGGGACCATCGTGTCACCGTGGCCGCCCAGTACGAAGGCGTGCGTGCTCTCGACCGAGACGTCCAGCTCCTGGGCGATGAAAGTTCGGAATCGGGCCGAGTCGAGGATGCCGGCCATCCCGATGACCCGCTGACGCGGGAAACCGCTGACGCCGCGCGCTACGTGGCACATGGCGTCAAGGGGATTGCTGACCACGATCAGGATCGCTTCCGGGCTGTGACGCGCGATGTTTTCGGTCACCTCCTTGACGATCCCGGCGTTTTTCAGCAGCAGATCGTCCCGGCTCATCCCCGGCTTCCGGGGCAGACCGGCAGTGATGACGACTACGTGGGAACCGGCCGACTGTTCGTAACCGTTGCTGCCGGTCACGCGAGTGTCGTAGCCTTCCACAGGCCCCGACTGCATCAGGTCGAGCGCCTTGCCCTGGGGCATCCCTTCAACGATGTCGACGAGTACGACGTCGGCCAAATCCTTTTCGGCAATCCTCTGGGCGGTCGTCGCGCCAACATGCCCGGCGCCGACCACCGTGACCTTGTGCTGCATGTGCTCCCCTCTCCTTCCCGTCTACATGTTTTCGATCAAGGCGGAAGCGAATTCACTCGTCTTCAGAGTGGTCGCTCCTTCCATCTGACGCTCCAGGTCGTAGGTGACCCGCTTCTGCTGAATCGTCTTTCCCAAAGCCTCGTAGATGCGGTCGGCGGCTTCTTGCCAGCCGAGGTGTTCCAGCATCATCACGCCGGAGAGTATCAGAGATCCGGGATTCACCTTATCCTGCCCGGCGTACTTGGGAGCGGTCCCATGGGTGGCCTCAAACACCGCCGCCTGGTCGCCGATATTGGCGCCCGGCGCCATGCCGAGCCCGCCGATCTGCGCGGCGCAGGCATCGGACAGATAGTCTCCGTTCAAATTCGGAAGCGCGATGACCTCGTATTCGTCCGGACGCAGCAACACCTGCTGGAACATGGCGTCGGCTATGCGATCGTTTACGACGAGCTTTCCATCCGGGACCTTCCCGCCATGCCGATCCCACAGTTGGTCCTCGGTAATGCAGACGTCGCCGAACTCCGCGCGGGCGAGTTCGTAGCCCCAGTCCCGGAATGCGCCTTCGGTAAACTTCATGATATTGCCCTTGTGCACCAGCGTGACTCGGCGGCGATCGTGCCCCAGTGCGTACCGAATCGCCATGCGCACCAGACGGGTCGTGCCGAAGATCGATATCGGCTTGATTCCAATTCCGGAATCCGCCCGGATTTCCTTTCCGAACTGAGAGTTGATGAATTCGATGATTTTCAGGGCGTCGTCGCTTCCCTCCTGCCACTCGATTCCCGCATAGACGTCCTCGGTGTTTTCGCGAAAGATGATCACGTCCAGCTTGTGCGGCTCCCGAACCGGAGATGGGACCCCCTGAATGTAGCGGCAGGGCCGGACGCAGGCGTACAGATCCAGAAGCTGCCGGAGCGAGACGTTCAGGCTCCGAATGCCTCCTCCCACCGGCGTGGTCAATGGGCCCTTGATGGCCACCCGGTATTCGGCGATCGCCTCGACCGTTTCCGCCGGCAGCCATTCGCCGGTTCGATCCTTCGCCTTCTCTCCCGCGTAGATTTCCTTCCAGGCGATCCGCCGCCTGTCTCCGTATTCCCTTTCGACGG
>DATKAT010000106.1:0-14759 GCA_035514675.1 Acidobacteriota bacterium
CCGCATGACGCCCTCCGTTTGCACGATCCCCCGACTGACGAAACGGGACAGGTCCGGCTCGCTCAGCGCCGTCAGATCCACCTCCAGATCCGTCTCGAATTCGAAAACGCCGCTCTTGAGATCTTCCAGGCCTCCATTCACCGTACCCCGGATCGCATCGGAGGACACCTGCAAATCGGAAAAGTAAAGATAATCCTGTCCGTAACGAAAGTTGGCGCCCACCCCCGCTCTGGGCAGCCGGAATCCGTTGATTTCAAGGGAAAACTCTTCAAACTCGAAGTTGCCCCGGTATTCGGCGTCGGCCCGCTCGAAACGCAACGCAGCCTGAAACGACCCGCTCTCGGAGGTCACAAATATCGGTTGGTCGTGATAAATGATCTGGCCGCTTGTCAACTCAATCTGAGCGATGGCCAAGCGGAACACGTTCATCCCGCTTCCGTCTTCCGGTTCGGCTTTTTCGGGATCGTCGATGACGAACATGTTGGAAAGATTCAGTCGATCGTTCGGGTCTTCCAGAATCCGCAGCTCAAGGTTCTCGATTCCGACGTAATCAAGGGAGGCCTGAGGCGAAAAATAGCTTGTGATTGAAAAATTCAGTGCCAGGTGCGGTACGGAGATCGCCGGTTCCTCGCGACGATGCAGGCGATTGTGAATTCTCAGCCCCCAGATGTCTACCTGATTGCGGAAAATCGCAATATCGATCCGGTCGAGATCGACCTGAACGTTGAAACGACCCTCCAGGAAAGACACGATCTGGTCGCGGGCCCAACGGTCGAAGGCATCGCTCTGCACGAAAAGGTACAGGCCCGCGCCGGCCGCCAGGATCACAGCCAGTCCAATAAGGACGATGATTTTGAGGGCACGGAATTTTCGTCCGATCTTCACAAGCAGTATCTTCTTAATGGTAGCAAATGCCGAAGCGCAATTCTTTTCGCCATTCGTCCCGCCGCCGATCAGGCGTTCGATGCAAGGAAGCCAGGACTTCCGTCCCGCCTTGAATTCGTCGTCGCCGCGCCAGACTCAGCCGCCCTCTTCGGGGTCACATCTCCGGTGGTCCGGGAGGAGAGAGGCCTTGATTGACAAAGTTCGTTTCGCATGATTATGATTTGGCCACCTTGCAAGATGGTTCGGAGGTAGCCTGAAACATAAATTGACGGAAGTGGCTGCTTGGTGAGTTCAAACAAGAGTGGCGAATTCGAGATTTCATTCAGCAGCGATATCGGTTTCCTGGACCTCGTGCAAAGTCTGTCCGACAACATCGGATCCATGCTGGGATTTGATGCGGACTCGCAATACTGGATCGGTCTTTCGCTGCGTGAATCGGTCATCAACGCCATTCAGCACGGGAACAAGGAGGACCGCAGCAAGAGGGTGAAGGTCCGGTTCGAATTTCGCTCGGATCGACTGGTGATTCTGGTTCGCGACGAAGGGCATGGCTTGAAGGAGTCGGACATTCCCGACCCTCTGCAGCCGGACAATCTCCTCAAACCGGGAGGCCGGGGAATTTTCTTCGTGCGATCGTTTATGGACAGCGTGGCCTTCAATGTGAGGCCGAAGGGTGGTCTGGAAGTCAGAATGGAAAAGCGCATGAACCGCAAAAGTGAGGGAGACGAAAATGACGATTGACACTCGAACATCCAATGGTGTCACGATCCTGGACATTCACGGGAAGATTACGATCGGTGAGGGAAGCGCGGAAATCCGCAATAAAGTGCGGGATTTGCTGCAGGCGGGACGAAAGCACATCTTGCTGAACCTCGGCGATGTCAGCTACGTCGACAGTTCCGGCATCGGCGAACTGGTCAGCTCGTATACGACCGTAACCAACCAGGGCGGCGACCTGAAGCTTCTGAATCTGACGCGAAAGCTCCGCGAACTTCTGGCCATCACGAAGCTTTTGACCGTCTTCGATTCCTTCGACGACGAAAAAGAGGCGATCGAAAGCTTCCAGTAATCGCAGACAATCCATATGCGGCAGTTTGGCGCTCGCGGAACCGCCTGCGTTTGCGAGGATGCGCCCAGTAAGCTGCCGCGAGCTGGAACAGCGAACTGCGTTCGAGCTCCCTTAGAGATTCTTTGCGATATCGTTAAAGATCACGACGCCCATCAGCAGGATCAGGAACAGAAATCCGACTTGGGTGATTCGTTCCTTGACGGCCAGGCTCAGGTCGCGCCCGATTACCGTTTCAATTAACAGCAGCGCGATCACGCCGCCGTCCAGGATGGGGATGGGGAAGAGGTTAAACAGCCCTAACTGCAGGGAGATCATGGCCATAAAGGCGATCAGCATGACGGCGCCGCTGCTGGCCGCTTCGCCGGAATAACGCGCGATCTCGATCGGTCCGGACATCATCGTGATCGGAGCCTTGCCGGTAATGAGCTTCCCTACGATCTCAAAGGTCAGCAAGGCCATCCGGTAGTTCCGCTCGATCGATTTTCCAAACGCTTCGATCACCCCGAACCGTTCCAGGACGAATTCCCGCGAGCGCAACTCGCCAATTCCGATGCCGATGCGGCCGCCCTCCTCCCGCAGCGCAGGCACCACCGCCTTTTCGAGCAGCGTCCCTTCCCGCAGAACCGTCAGTTTGACGGGCTGACCGGCGCTGGCCGAAATGATTGAAAGGATCTCGTCCAGGTCGGCGCCTTCGGCCTCCGCATTCGCGGCCCGGACGATCTCGTCTCCAGGGAGTAGACCGACCCGCGCGGCGGGAGAGTCCGGCTCCACGGCCGTTACTGTCGTTCGCACCTCAGGAGACACTCCGAGATAGCCGATGCCCATGCCTTCAACCTCTCCGGTCCTGACGATTCTGTCCAAAGACTTTCCGTCCCGGTCCAGAGTGATCGCGATCTGCCGATTCGGCGTCGTGGCCACCAACAGCTCGACATCCTCCCAGGTCTCCATTTGCCGGCCGTCGATGGCGACGATCCGGTCGCCCGGTCGAATGTCGCTTCCTGCCGCTGGAGACTCCGCGCGAATATGCTCGATGACCGGGGGGTTCTGCAGGTATTTCGGCATCGGAAAGCCGAGCATAAAGTTTCCGGCCAGCAAAACGATCGCCAGAAGGATGTTCATGGCCGGTCCCGCCGCCGCCACCAGAAAGCGCTGATGCTTGGGTCTGCTGAGAAACTCTTCTCCGCTGCCCTCTAGGTTTTCGTCGTAGTTCTCGCCGGCCATCTTCACGTAACCGCCGAGGGGGAGCAAGCTCACCCGGTAGTCGGTTCCTCCCCATTCGAGTCCGAAGAGCCTGGGGCCGAATCCCAGAGAAAATACATCGACCCGAATGCCCAGTCGTTTGGCCATCAGATGATGCCCCAGCTCGTGGATGAAGATCATGACGCCAAGCACGAAGATAAACGCGCCAACGGTCCAGCTCAGCCAATTCAGGTATTCCATCTTGCCAAATCTTCCCTTCTCGCAGGGCTTTCGGATTAGACCCTTGATTGTCCCGCTTTCTTAAGACGCCTGTCAACGACGGGCGTTTCACTTTATGACCGTATTGCCCGGGGTCTCCCGCCGCCGGATGGGCCCGCAACAGACGGGACCGGGTCTGGGAAATTGCATTGCGGCCATTTTTCGACCCAAAAAGCGTCGAAAGTCAGCCCAGCAAGCCGAAATGCAATTTTCCAGACCCGGTCCCGTTCGTTTCACAAGGCGAATTCCGGTATCAGGCGTCGGTCAGCGTTTGACAGGCCCGGGTCGCCCTTCGGCGAGCGATTCGGTCCGTTTCCAGCAGTTGTTCCAGATCTGCGACGGGCTCGACGACTGAAGCCTGCAGGACGGTTTCGATGACATTCGGGATGGCCGAGAATGGAATTCGTTCGGTCAAAAACTGCGCCACGGCCTCTTCATTTGCGGCATTGAGAATAGCCGGCGCCGTGCCGCCGGCGCGGAGCGCCTCGTAAGCCAGGCGCAGGCAGGGAAACCGAACCAAATCCGCGTTGAAGAACTCCAGCGGCTTCAATGAAAACAAGTCCAACCTGGGCAAACGCGAGTCGAGGCATTCCGGGAATGCAAGCGCATGAAAAATCGCGGACCTCATATCGGTGATGCTCATTTGCGCCTGCATGGTTCCGTCACGAAATTCGACGATCGCGTGGATGACTGACTGAGGATGGATGACCACTGCGATGTCGTCGCCGGACTTTTGAAAAAAGTGATGAGCCTCAATGACTTCCAGCCCCTTGTTCATGAGAGTGGCCGAGTCGACCGTGATTTTAGGGCCCATGTCCCACGTGGGGTGTCGCAGGGCTTGCTCAGGCGTGACTTGCAGTAAGAGAGCGGGCTCGAGGTGAAAGAACGGACCGCCCGAGGCGGTCAGAATCAATCGGCGGATTTCCTCAGATCCGAAGCCTCGCAGGATCTGGTGCAGCGCGGCGTGTTCACTGTCGACCGGCAGGATGCGCGCCTGCCTTCGTCGGGCCAGGGGCATCAGGAGGTCGCCGGCCATCACCATGCTCTCTTTGTTGGCCAGGGCGACGTCTATTCCCGATTCGACGGCCGCGTACGTGGGCGCCAGGCCGGCGGCGCCGGCAACAGCCGAGATTACGATGTCGGCGTCTGCAAAGGTTACGGCCTGCAGCAAGCCTTCCCGCCCCGAGACCACTTCCGTCCCGGGGCAGTTCTGTCGAAGCGTTTCCGCGGCCTCCGCATCCTCCAGGGCCGCGATCCGCGGACGATGCGCCCGGATCTGCTCGATCAGGCGACCGACATTGCTGCGCGCGGCCAGGGCCGCCACCTCAAACCGCTCCGGATGCAGCGAAACCAAATCCAGCGCGCTTTCTCCAATGGAGCCGGTTGATCCGAGAACCGCAATTCTCTTCATGCCAATGCCAACGTGTACAAATAGAAGGCCGGAAATGCGAACAAGAGGCTGTCGATTCGATCCAGAACGCCGCCATGCCCCGGAAAAAGCCGGCCTGAATCCTTCGCCCCGGCACCCCTCTTGAGCGTCGACTCGAAAAGATCCCCCAGGATCGCGGCCGCCGCCACAGTCAACCCGAACCCGGCCCAGTAGATTGGAGAGGCCGCCGGCAGGGAGGACATTTCCCCGCTGAGCGCAGGAATCGCGAGCGCCGGAAGTACGAGCCCCGCTACAAAACCCTCCAACGTCTTTCCCGGGCTGATTCCGGGCGTTACCTTTCGCCTTCCTAGGAATCTTCCCACAAAATAAGCGCCGCTGTCGCACAACCACACGGCTAACAGCGCGAGCAGGAGCAGAAACGGCCGCTCGGGATGGTTTTCAGACGACGGCGAATGCACTTGATACGCGGACGCTAGAGTCATAGGGAGCCCGATGTAATGCATGGAAAACAGATTGGTCGACGCCCGCCCTAAGGCGGCTCGCAATTCCGTCTCCCGAATCATCGTCCAAGTCAGAAGCACCATCACACTGAAGAAGAGAAAGGGCAGGACGGCCCACGGAAAGTAGTTCCAGATCCACGGCCAGAGCAGGTTCAGCCCAAGCGTCGGAGCCAGCAAGCCGTATTCGCGACCGGGATGCAAACGGAAGAACTCCAGCAAGGCCAGCAGGATGAATGCGTCGATGAACAGGAGAAAGAGAAAAAACGGCAACCAGAACAAGGCGGCCAGAACCATCAGGATGAGTCCGAGCGCCGTAGCTGTTCGCAGAATCATGACAGGGTTTCTGCCGACCGGGACTCCAGCCCTCCGTAGCGCCGCTCCCGCTTCTGAAACTGGACGATCGCTTCCAGGAAATCCAATCCGCGAAAATCCGGCCAGAGCACTTCGGAAACATAGATTTCGGCGTACGCGATCTGCCACAGCAGGAAGTTGCTGATGCGGAACTCGCCGCTAGTCCGAATCAGGAAGTCGGGATCAGGAAGCCCCGAGGTGTACAAGCGGGAAGCTAAATCCTCTTCCCCGATCGGCCCCCGGACCCGCTCGCTCAGCAGCTGATTGACCGCGTCGACCAACTCCAGGCGCCCGCTGTAGTTCAGGGCGATCAGCAGATCCATCCGCTCGTTGGCCTTGGTGTCGAACTCCACCTTGAGCAATTCCTCCCGAACCGACTCCGGAAGTTCCGAAATCCTGCCGATCGCGCGGAAGCGAATATCGTGTTCTTGAATGGTCGGATACTCCCTGCGCAGGAACTCTTTAAGCAGCGACCAGAGGGTGTTGACCTCGTCGATAGGGCGTTTCCAGTTCTCGGCGGAAAACGCGTACAGGGTCAGTTGGGGGATTCCCAGCCTGGCCGCGAACTCGACGATGGACTTAACGGCGTCGATTCCCGCCCGATGCCCCTCTACGCGAGGCAAGCCGCGCCGCCGCGCCCAGCGCCCGTTCCCGTCCATGATGACCGCAACGTGCCTCGGGAGGTTCGTAGCGTCGATCTGCTGGATCAGTGCGTATTCGGCACTGTCAGGGCCAACCACTCCCTCGAAATTCCGCACCAATCCCGACATAATAGGGCCCCCGTAATCTAACACTATGGTCCTTGAGGGCACAAGTTCGCGATTAGCCCGTATTTCTCACACGGCTCCGTCGCGAGGCGGCGGAGAGCGGGGGCGGGTACAAGGCGCGCGACGAAGGTCCGCGCAGTCGTACTCGTGCAGTACGTCGAGCAGGCTTGGCAGCCCGCGATCAGATCAGGCCGAAGCGATCGACTCCATTTCGGTCTCGTCGATGTCGAAGTTCGCGTAGACGTTCTGAACGTCTTCGTGGTCTTCCAGGGCCTCCATCAGGGTCAGCATCTGCCGGGCGGCTTTGCCTTCCAGGTGGATGTCGGTTTGAGGAATCATGGTCAATTCGCTCCTCTCGATCTCGATGTCCGCTCGTTCGATCGCGTCCCGAACCGCTTCGAACCCCTCAAACGGCGTGTAGATTCCGTACGTGTCGCCCTCGACGCTCAAGTCTTCGGCGCCGGCCTCCAGCGCGATCTCCAAAAGCTTTTCTTCAGAGAAGCCGGCACGGGCGACCGTAATATATCCTTTGCGATCGAACATCCACTGCACGCTTCCGGATTCCCCCAGATTCCCGCCATGCTTGGCGAAAATGTGTCGGATCTCCGCGACCGTCCTATTTTTGTTGTCCGTCAGGACTTCAATAAAAACCGCCACCCCCCCAGGTCCGTATCCCTCATAGGACTGTTCCTCATAGCTTTGACCGGGGAGCTCTCCCGTTCCCTTCTGGATAGCCCTTTTGATATTGTCCTGCGGCATGTTCGCGTTTTTAGCCGTCTGCACGGCCGTCCGCAATCTCGGATTGGACTCGACGTCTCCTCCGCCCATGCGGGCCGCGACGGCAATCTCTTTGATGAGGCGCGTGAAGATCTTGCCGCGCTTGGCGTCAACCGCCGCCTTTTTGTGTCGGATCGAATGCCACTTTGAATGTCCGGACATAGGATGACTCCTGCCAGCGAGCCGGGACCCAAGCAACCCTTCGCATTCCATGGATTGGAATTCAGGCCGGATCAACCGCGACCCGTCCCCTGTGCGTTTCGCCCGGAATCCATTCGGCTCAAAGAACGCTTTATTTTACCTGAGATACGTGATTTCTGCGGGCGTCCGTAAGATAACGCGGACATTTTCAGAGAAAATGGGAGCCGAACCAGAATGCGCAAACGAAAGTACAAAGCGACTCTCCAATATCTAGGAACTCGTTATGCCGGATGGCAGGTTCAAAAGGGGCAACGAACCGTACAGGGCGTCATTGAGAAGGCTTTGATGCGTCTGGCCGGTCAGGCAGTGGCGGTGGTCGGGGCCGGTCGAACCGATGCCGGCGTCCACGCCCTCGGACAGGTGGCTCACTTTCCGTTCCCGGACAGGGACTCTGTGCCGGATCTCCTGAAGTCACTCAACGCGCTCCTCCCATGGGACATCCGAGTGGTGCGACTGGAAGAGGCGGGCGACGCCTTTCACGCCAGCCGCGACGCCCGGCGCAAACGTTACGAGTACAGAATCTACAACGCCGGCATCCTTCCTCCGTTCGAGCATTTGCGGGCCTGCCACGTGGCCCGTCCGCTGGATCTGGAGCGCATGGCAGACGCCGCCGGCCGATTCTTGGGCGAGCACGATTTTTCCGGCTTCGCAGCCGCCGCCAGCCGGGTTCGCAGCAAAGTCAGGACGATCCAGTCTTCTAAAGTCCTCCATGAAGGGCCCGTCATCCTTTACCGTGTGGAGGCCTCGGGATTCCTGCACCACATGGTTCGAAACATGGTGGGGACCCTTCTGCAGGCGGGCTGGTGCGATCGTCCGTGCGACGACATCGAGCGGATCCTTCTATCCCGCGACCGGGGCCAAGCTGGATCCACCGCCCCTGCGCACGGACTCTACCTGGTCAGAGTTTGGTACTGAGTTCCGAACTGCCCGTTTTACGTCCGGAGAGCCGACGCTGGGTGCGGGCTCGCCGCTTCCGTCTTCCGAGTTCTCTCACCCGTCAGTTCGCCGCCGCCTTGTCCCGACTTTGGCATTTGGGTATACTCGCCTGCCAGTAAGGCCATGGACCCACGCTATTATCAAATTCTGCGTCAGGCTTCCCAAGAAGAGTTCTACAATTCAATAAACGATCCGGAAGACGAACTTTACGACATCGTTTGGGACCTCTTTGAAACCGTTGTCATCGAGCCCGCTGAGATTTATGACTCGGACTTTCGCGACACGAATCAGTTTCGCTACAGCATCAATTCGGGCGCCACGCTGGAATTCTTTCCGGACGCCGAATATTTCCGCAAGCGAATCGAGCCGAATCCATTTCGCAACAACTCGGATGCCGCGGGAGTCCACCTGAAACTGATTCTCGCCCCGGAAATGAGTTGCCTCTTCTCGGTCGGCTTTCAGATCTGGGGTTCGACAGAGCGCCTGGCATTCAAGCGCCTCTGGCGCACGCATCGAAAACTGCTGGTGGGTCTGTTTCGGCGTTGCAAGCCGATGGTGTCGACCCGCCTTTCCCAGCCCTCGCTGCACCACGCCGGAAATCTGGAAGAAATGCTGGACGGATACTTTTCCCTGCGAGATCCGGATCAATTCATTTTCCTAAACTATTCATTCGCCCAGACCGACGACTCAGACGTGGCTCAGAATTTCATGGTCGTCATGGGAATGCTTTATCACGGCATCAAGGACTTCTGCCGGGGCAAGCGGGACCGCTTTCCCTTCTGGTATTCCAAGTTGCGGGAGTTTTATTCCGGACGCCTTCCGGAACTCCCCCCCTCGCTCCCCTGCGTAGAGGTCACGATCTCCTCAGACGCGGAATAGCGTCGGAGCGGTTTCACGTTCCTGGTGCTGGGTAAGTAGTGCTTAGTGCTTAGTGCTGGTTGCTCAGTGCGGGTGCTTGTACGGGGCGGATGACAGATTTCAAGCAGCCTTTTGAAATGAACGGCGCCAATTTTTTGAGGTCGCTCAGTCCTTTGAGTTTCGGCCACTCAGCACCCAGCACTCAGCACCAAGCACTAAAATCTTGAGACTCTGCCGGCGGAGCGGTCGATGATTTTCGCCAGGCGGTCTATTCCCTTAGAAACCGATTCAAACGAAGGGGTCGCCAGGTGCTGCACGCTGACGACTCTGGATTGATCCTGCTCCAGATAGTTCGACAGGTCTCGATTCAGCTGACGGGCGAAGGCGCCCAGCTCGTTGGAGAGAGCGATCAGTTGCTCCCCGTTTGCCGCCCGGTCTTCCTTGCCCAGGTCTTTCGAGGAACGCTGATCGATGAATCCCAAATAGTAGTTTCCGCTGATTTTCCGGGCGGCCTTGCGAATTTCCGAAGTCTTGGCCCGAACAAGTCGTTGAAATTGACCCGCATCGAGGGAACCTGTCTGGTAAGTACGGATCAGGTCCTCCAGTTGGGCGCTCAGTTGAAGCATCTGCTCGGAAACCTCGGCCGGCTCCTGCAGAATGGCGCGGATCGACTCCTCGGTAAGTGGCGAATCCCCCTGTGCGAAGCGCCACAGCATCTCGGTCGTGGTCAGATCGTGATGCTGCCTGGAAAGTCTCCAGAGGAAGTATTCCGTATTTCTCCAATGGCCCCACTGGGACCGCAGGCCAGGGGTATACGTCTGCACCGGAATTCCGGAGTTCGCCGGTGTTGGGAATGCGGCCGACGAGCCGTACGATTGCAGGCTGCGAGCCGCGGAGGGCGAGGCGGGCGCCGCTGAACCGGAAGAGGGGGGCGCCGGAGCAACGCTCCTGACCTGGGGCGTCGCCGCACCTGACGGCGCGCCGAGTTCCCTCCCGCGTCTTTCCTGGCTTTGCGCCGTCAGGAAGCTGAGAGAAAGTAAGAACAACGCCGCTATGAACCCAATTCCTCTATTCACCATTTTCAACCCCGCTTGAAATGACCATTCGATCGAGTCGCCGCCCGAGACCTTCAACTATCTGGCGACACAGTCAAAGACGCCGCCAGGGCTAAAAAGGGTTCAAGAAAAAAGTCGTCGTTGCAATCGCCCATTGCGAGTCGGTGCAAGCGAGGAGAATCGTCGCCGACGCGAGGCAATGTGCGATAAGCTCTTGCATCATGGACGGCCTCGCCTACCAGCTCGTACTCGTCGGGCTTGCTTTTTTTCTCGTGTTTCTAAATGGATTCTTCGTCGCATCGGAGTTTTCGATCGTCAAAGTTCGGGCGACGAGGATCGAACAACTGTCCAGACAGGGACAGAGTCCCGCCAAGTGGGTCCGGCGCATGATTGCGCAGATGGATGAGTATTTGTCTGCGACCCAGCTCGGAATCACCCTTTCCAGCCTGGGGCTGGGTTGGGTCGGCGAGCCGGCCTTCGCGGAGTTTTTCTCCCTGTTTTTTGGAGGTCTTGGCGACTGGCAGCCTGTGGTGACGCACAGTCTGTCGCTCACTTCGGCCTTCCTTCTGATCACATTTCTTCACATCGTCCTGGGTGAGCTGGCGCCGAAATCCCTGGCGATCCAGCGCCCCGAACGAACCGTTTTGATGATCGCCCGGCCGATGATTTGGTTTTACCGGGTCTCCTACCCGTTCATCTGGTTCCTCAATGGAACGGCCAACTGGTTTTTGCGAGCCGTGGGCATCGGAGCGGTTTCCGAACATGAAGCGGCTCACACTGAAGAAGAACTCAGGATGCTGCTGGTCCTTTCGCACGAAAAGGGGATCCTGGACCGGGACGAGCGCCGCATGCTGGAGAGAGTCTTCGATTTTGCGGACCGTTCAGTGCGTCAGGTGATGGTTCCGTCCACAAACGTCGTATTTCTGGACGCTCAAAAATCATTTCGCGAAAACATCGAGACCGCTCATCGGCACCGTCACACTCGGTACCCGTTTTGCGAGGGTTCGATCGACAAGCCGATCGGGATCATTCACGTCAAGGATATCCTTTGGAGCAGCGGCGGCGGGAGCAAAGAAATCGACCTGATGTCGATCAAGCGACCCATCCACTTTGTTCCGGAAAACAAGCTGATCAAATCCTTGCTGGCGGATTTTCGAAGGACCCAGACTCATTTGGCCATCGTGGTCGACGAGTACGGTTCGAGCATCGGAATCGTAACGCTGGAAAATGTGTTGGAGGAGATCGTCGGCGAAATTCTGGATGAATTTGACGTGGACATTCCGCCTCCGATGATTCGAAAGACAGGCGAGTCGATCTGGGGAATTCACGGGAGAACCTTGTTGGAGGATGTCGAGAAGGCGCTCGAAGTCCGACTCGACGACGACGAAAACGATACGATAGCGGGGCATGTCATGACTCTTCTGGGCAGGCCTGCCCGCATCGGGGACGAGGTCCTGGTGGCGAATCGATTCAAGGTTCGCGTAGTCGGCATGAAGGGCCTTCAGATCACCGATTTGATCGTCAAGACAATCGAGATGTGACCCGGTACGGAGACCCGCCGGGAAGCCTTCGCCGGGGGAGTCGGCGGGGCGGATGCAAACCCTGTCAGTGATCGTCCGAGCAACAGCGATGCCGTCTTGGATCGAATGCGCCATAAACGTCAGCGAGGGGAGATCGCTGAAAACCGTGGGCGGCATCGCGAATGCGATCGAAAAGACTCGGGGAGTCGCATTGCTCGACGTTTCGAGCGATCCGGACCATCATCGGTCGGTCCTGACCTTTGTCGGCCGGGGGAGGGACCTGTTGCCCGCTTGCCTGCGCGGAGCGGAGGAGGCGATTCGGCGAATCGATTTGAATCGCCATCGCGGAGTTCATCCTCGAATAGGGGCCGTCGATGTCATTCCCTTCATTCCGCTCTGGTCGACCCCGATGTCGGATTGCATCGAGTTGGCTCGGCGGCTCGGAAAGCGGATCGCCCAGGAGCTGGATCTGCCTGTTTATCTTTACGGCGAGGCGGCCGCCGACCCGCTCCGCCGAGAGCTATCTTGGATACGTCAGGGAGGCTTTGAATCGCTCCGGGAGACGATTGCGTCCGACCCGGAGAGAAGGCCGGACTTCGGGCCGGCGAAACTGCATCCCACCGCGGGGGCCGTGGCCGTGGGCGCCCGGGGAATTTTGATCGCCTTCAACGTCGTCCTGAAGAACGCCGACCTCGAAATCGCGCGACGGATCGCTCGACGGATTCGCGAGAGTTCCGGCGGCCTCCCGGCGGTCAAGGCGCTCGGGCTCGTTCTGGAGAGCCGCGGCCTCGCGCAAGTTTCCATGAACCTGACCGACGATCGGAAGACCTCTCCGAAGGCGGTCTTCGATCGAATCGAAAGCGAAGCCAGAAGGGAGGGCGCAGAGGTGCTCGGTTCGGAGATCGTCGGTCTGGCGCCTCGCCGGGCGCTGGGAGAAAACCCCGTGCAGAAGCTGAAGCTGGAAAGCTTCAGGCCGGAGCAGGTCCTGGAAACGGCGCTGGAAATCGCCTTGTCCGACCGGGAATCCAGGGAAGAATGATCCACATCGCACTCCTGCAGCCTCAGATTCCTCCCAACACCGGAAACATCGCCAGGCTGTGCGCAGCCACCGGGATCCAACTGCATCTGGTGGGCCCCTTGGGGTTTCAGATCACCGACCGCCGGCTTAAGAGGGCCGGCCTTGATTACTGGCACTCGGTCGAACTGAGCCGCCATGACGATCTGGAATCGTTCCTCGATGGAATCCCGGACCATCTCCTGTTTTTCTTTTCGGCTCGAGCTTCCACCAGTTATGTCCGGGCTCCCTTTCGGCAAGGCTCGTATCTGATATTCGGCAATGAGACTTCCGGCCTGCCGACGTGCGTCCTACGTCAGTTCGCCGACAGAACCTACCGCATCCCCATGTTCCAACCCTCCGTGCGCAGCTTGAATCTCTCCAGCGCGGTCGCCATCGTCGCTTATGAGGCGCTCCGGCGGCTGGGCCGTCTGGAGTGAAGGTTCGCCTTACTCCCTCGGAATCGCGTAACGCTTTTTGGCGTCGCCCGGAACGGCCCCACCCCGCCCTTCCGTTCGGCTCCTGCAGGAACATCGGTCTCAATCGGATCCGTCCGTAGAGATATAATGGTTTCCGAATTAATACGGGCGGCGCTTTATCGATGAAGACACTGAAGTTCACCAGGAAACTCCTCGTACTGGTCGGCCTGCTGCACTCGGCCGTCGGCTCGATTGCTGCCGAAGCTCTAGACCTGGAACGAATGCAGCGACAGGCCACCGGATGGCTTGCGGAGTACCTTCGCATCGACACCGCCAATCCTCCCGGCAACGAACTGGAGGGGGCGCTGTATCTGGCCGAGCTTCTGCGCAAGGAAGGCATCGAGCCCCGACTTTTGGAACCAGCGCCTGCGCGCGCGAATCTGTACGCTCGGTTAAATGGCGACGGAAGCCGCAGGCCGCTTCTTCTCCTGCACCATATGGACGTCGTGCCGGCGGAAGGCAATCGATGGACTCATCCCCCGACATCGGGCCATATCGGCGACGGCGCCATCTGGGGGCGGGGGGCCGTCGATGCAAAAGGGCTCGGCATCGCTCAACTGGCCGTTTTTCTGGCGCTGAAGAAATCCGACACTCCATTAAAACGCGACGTCATTCTGCTGGCCAGCGCGGACGAGGAAGCCGGCGGGCGCCTCGGAGTCGAGTGGCTGCTGAATAACTACGGCTCTCTGTTCGAAGATGTCGAATACGTGCTGACCGAGGGAGGTGGAAATATCAGCGACAAGGGGAAGCTCCTGTACGTCGGCGTGGAGACCGCGCAGAAATCGCCCTTGTGGTTGAGGCTGACCGTCCGCGGACAACCTGGGCACGGCGCCGTTCCGCGCGAGGATTCCGCCGTCGTGCGATTGATTCGCGCCTTGGACAGGATCGTCCGATTCGACCCGGCGATTCGGCTGCACCCAGCGGTCCTCCGCTACTTTGAACGCATCGCCCCCTACCAGTCAGAGGAAGCGCGGAGGCATTTTGAAAACGTGGCCGACTCCGTTGAAAGTTCTCGAATCTTCCGCTATTTGGATCCAGCGCAGAGATCCCTGCTGAGAAATACCATCAGCGTCACCGTCCTGCAGGGCAGCGCCAAGACGAACGTCATCGCCTCCAACGCCTTCGCCGAACTCGACATCCGCCTCCTGCCGGATGAGGACCCCGAGCAGTTCATCCGAACGCTGACCGACGTTATCGCAGACCCGGCCGTTCAATTGGAAACTCTCCTGCGATCCGAATCGACTTTCGCATCAGAGCAGGCCGAGTTCTTCGACGCCCTGCGTCGCGTTCTGCAACGGACATCCCCCGGCGCCGAGGTCGGCCCCTACGTCCTGCCGGGCTTTACCGACAGCCGGCACTTTCGGGCGCGTGGCGTCCACGCCTATGGGTTGAATCCGTTTGCGCTCGAGGAAACCGAGGCCATGGGCGTCCACGGACACGACGAACATATCTCGATCGA
>DATKAT010000107.1:0-20679 GCA_035514675.1 Acidobacteriota bacterium
AGGACTTCCAACGTTCAGGGATTGATCGGAACGGATTCTTGAAAGAGGGCTTCCAAACCCTGGACTTCGGCGGTCAGCACCTTTTTCTGATCGTCGATGAGGTTTTGAATGCCAAGCGCTGCCAAATCGAGGAGGGAATGCAACTGATCGGCTGAAAAGGACCGCTTTTCGGCGGTCCCTTGAATTTCCACGAAGTCTCCCCCGCCGGTCATGACCACGTTCAGGTCCACATCGGCGGTGGAATCCTCATCATAGTCGAGGTCCAGCAGCGATTTGGAACCGACGATTCCCACGCTGACGGCTGCCACGTAGTCGATCAGGACGGGATGTTCGAGCTTTCCGGAAGCGCGCAGGCGGTCGACAGCCAGAGCCAAAGCGACGAAGGACCCGGTGATGGCGGCCGTACGTGTGCCGCCGTCAGCCTGAATGACGTCGCAGTCGACCCACACGGTTCTTTCCCCGAAACGCTGCAGATCGACCACGGAGCGCAGAGCGCGACCGATCAGGCGCTGAATCTCCTGCGTGCGGCCCGACGGCTTTCCTCTGGAGACCTCCCGGATCATTCGCGTGCCGGTGGATCGTGGCAGCATCCCATATTCCGACGTGACCCAGCCGGAACCGGAACCGCGCAGAAAGTGGGGGACTTTCTCCTCCACGCTGGCGGCGCAAATAACGTGGGTCCTGCCGCACTCGATCAAGGCGGATCCTTCAGGATGAATCAGATAATTTGGGGTGATCCGAACCGGCCTGACCTCGTCCAAACCTCTTCCATCGGATCGCTGGCCCGTCATTGGAACATTCTACATGAAGGGATTTCGGATGGAAACGTGGCCGGCCAGCGTGTCTTGATCGAGGCCTTCGACCAGAAAGCGCACCCTCCTGATCTCGCTGACATTTTCGCGAAGGGTCCGCGTGATGCTTTCGATGACGGCCAGTTCGGTGGTGATCCCGCCAGGCATGCCGTTCAGGACGTCGCGCGGGAGATCGACCACCGCTGTTCCGTCGTCCAGGACGTAAAGCTGCCGCAGGCGCGCCTGTTCCGGAAACATGCGCAACCCGTCGCGGCGCCCTCTGAAAAGCTCCTGTACGATGTGGCGAGCCATCAACTGAACGTCGGGCGTATGCGCCAGCAGCCTTTCTTCCCGCATCAACAAATTGCCGCCCGAACCACCCGCCCCCGGATTGTAAAAGTATAGCCGGACCGCCCTTTCTTCCCGCCCCGGAACCTCGAGCGGTTCCGTTTCGACGTAAAGAGGTTCTCTTCCGACCTCTTCGACGGCCGTTTGC
This sequence comes from Acidobacteriota bacterium, assembly GCA_035514675.1. GTDB lineage: Bacteria > Acidobacteriota > UBA6911 > RPQK01 > JAPXNP01 > DATKAT01. The sequence continues at coordinate 1,288 of DATKAT010000107.1, forward strand.
CGCGCCCTCTCGGACATGTAAGAGTAGAGGGCCAGCGCGGCGGCCGTGGCGACCAGGAGAATTGCAATGACAATATTGCGGACGTCCTTCACCAGGCGCCCCCTGCGTGGCCGCGTTTCAAAACGTCCGCGATGGCGGCCGCCAATCGATCCTGAAAGGCGGGTGAGTTCAGCAATCCTCTTTCGTCCGGATTGGTCAGGTACCCCGCCTCGATCAAGATTGCGGGAGCCTGAACCGCAGCCAGAACTTCCAAGGGGGCGGCCAGAACTTGGTTCTCTGTACCGAATAGCTGGTTCAACGCCCCTTGCATATGGATGGCCAGCCGGCGGCTCTCGGCAGCGAATGCCTGTTGGCCCTGATGCCAGGGAGTCAGCCCGGCATCGGAGGAATTCGATTCCTGCACGGTCGCGTCGCCGTAGACGTAAACGACCGGCCCGCGAGCAGCCGAGCCGGGCGCGCCGCCCACATGGAGGCTGACGAAGGCGCCGGCCCGGGAAAAATTGGCCGCTCCGCTGCGGCGGTCCAGAGTTGGATTCAGATCTCGCGTCCGCGAAAGGCGCACCGGCGCCCCCTCTTGTTCGAGGAGCCTCTGAATGCGCAGCGTCAGCTCAAAAACGATCGTCTTCTCGGAGATTCCCGTGCCGGTCGTGACGCCGTAATCGTCTCCTCCGTGGCCCGGGTCGATGAAGATGGGCCGTTCCGTCCTTATGCGCAAAAGCGGATCGGGGGGCGGCTGATCACTCGGAGTCGGAGCAGCGCCGGCGCGCGGAGGATCAATGGTGATGACGGCGGGATCGGCTCGTCGAGTCGCCGCGGCCTCGCGTGGAGAAACCGATGCGTCTACCACCAGCCGAAACGGCTGCTCCATGCGATATTGCCGAAATCCTCCATACCGGGATCCCTTTCGGAGGCGAAAAGTTCCTTGCAATTCGGTCGAGCTGAACTCGATTCCGGAAATGACTTCAGATTGAATCCGATTCGATTCGATCCGGGGGCGGATGGCGAAATCCTGAAAGGAAACCTCGATATAGTCCCGCAGATCGCGGACACGGCCCTGCGCCTCCCCCGCGGGTTCAAATACCACCGCCACGTGGTCGGGATATCGATTCACGCCCACCCGAACCTCCATTTCAGGAAGCGCATCCAGGCGATAGGCGCCGGGGGAAACGGTTTCCAGCCTTCGATCGAGGACGTACGGCAGGGCTCTGGTCAAAAAGTCCTCCGGAACGTACCAGTCGCCCCGACTGCGACGCCATACGCGATTCGACAGGAGCACGTACTGATCGCCCGCGCCGACCAGAGGTCTGCCGTCCGTCAGTTGGAGGTCTCCCCGGGGCCCGGAAACGCGCAGACCGGTCGGCCCCTCGCCGGTCCGCAAGCCGAGCGCGCGGGCGATGTCGGTCAACCCGTAAAGCGCGTGGCCCTGGTGCTGGCGAGATTCGATGTTCAACACCCGCCCTTCAGTCTGAAGCTGCAGGCTTCGGCCCAATGTCGGCAAAGACAGCAGGGTCAGGGTCAGCCAGAAACTGAAAACAACACGGTTCATCACTGCTTTCCTATTATATACGGCGGCAACGGCGTTTCTGAACGGGCGCGAGGCTTCCGCACAGCCTCGGATCTCTCGGGAAACCGATGCAATGCGGCCGCGGGCACGCAGTTATTTGCTTTTCCCCTTGCCCTTTTCTCCCGGGGTCGGGAGCCGCTCCAGCGCTCAAAGGCAGGGAGCGCCCGCGTCTCATCCGAAGTTCGAGCGGTCATCGGAATTCTCGTCAGAATGGGAAAAACAGGGGGACCAAGAAAATCACCAGCAGGATCAGTGGAATGGTCAAGGGGGCGCCCACTTTCAAAAAATCCATCGTGCGGTACCCTCCCGCATTCATCACCAGCAGGCTCGACTTGCCGCTGAAGGGCGTCAGAAAGACCATGGAGGCGCCCAAGGCGACTCCCATGGCAAGCGGATAGGGGCTCACGCCCAGTTCGGCGGCTGATTGAATTGCGACGGGGACCAGCAGCAGAACGGCGAGGGTCCCGTCCAGCGCCTGACTGAGAATGCTTGAGAAAACCACCAGAGCGGCCAGCAGAGCCACAGGGCCGTACAAACCGGCCGCGCCCGTTGCGGAAGAGGCGAGGAGGGAGAGGGCGCCAGTCTGTTCCAAGGCGATGGAAAACGGAAAGAGGGCGGCAACCAGAAAGATGCTCCTCCAGTCGATTACTCGGTACGCCTCCTCCATTTTCAAAGCTCCCGCAAGCAGTACCAGCACGGCCCCGGCGAAAGAGGCCACGTGCACTGGCTGCAGGCCGGTCAGGATCAGAAAAACCATGGATGCAAGGCCCAGCACCGCGACCGGCGCCTTCTCCGTTCGCCGTGGCCCCTGCAGAGTTTGGGAAAGAATTACGAATTCCGGATCATCGGCCAGAAGCCGAATTTTCTCCCAGGGACCCTGCAGCAGCAGTGCGTCTCCAAAGCGCAGCGTTAGCGCTGAGAGTTCGCCGTGCATGGCCTTCCCTTCCCTCCACAGTGAAAGAACCTGCAGTCCGTAGCGTTCTCGGAACCGCAGCTGTCCCAGCGTGCGTCCGGCGATCGAAGAGCGGGGAGACACGACTGCTTCGACCACGCCGATTTCTTCGGATTCCAGCGAAGGCGCGTCGATTTCGGACTCGATCCAAACCTCCCCCATCTCCAGAAGGTTCAAAATTCGAGAAGGGGCTCCCGTAACCAGCAACTTGTCTCCCTCTTGAATCGCAGCGTCGGGTGCAGGTCCCAGGCGGGTCTTTCCATCTCGAATCAGCCCGCCTACCGTCACTCCCGCCAGCTCGCCCAGCCGGCTGGAGCTCAGAGTCATTCCAATTAAGGAGGAATGCGAGGGAATTCGGATCAGGTAGAGCTGTTCCCTCAGGTCGTCCAGCGCCGACAGTCCCACTTCCTCGACTTCGAGTCCGGGAAGCGAGGACAATGCTTCCAGATCGGAACGAATTCCCAAGGCCAAGACCTCGTCTCCCGTTTTCAGGATCCGGCGAGCCAACCCCTCTCTGATGATCGCGTCACCCCTCTTAATGCCTAGCACCGTCGCTCCGAGGCGCTCTCGAAACCTCAAGCTCCGCAAGTCGCGTCCAACGAACGTCGAATTGGAAAGGATTCGGATCCGCGCTCCGGTCGCTCCGGGCTGAGGCCGAGGGATTTCGGCTGCTTGAATGGGGCCCACTTCGACCCTCTGCATTCCCAAAAGCTCCTGCAGGTCCTGCAGCCGTCCCTCCACCAACAATACGTCTCCTTCTCGGATCACCTCTTCAGCCGTCGGCGAAAGGATCTTCTTCTTTCCTCTGAGAAACGCCACCACTTGTATTTCCAGAGTTGTCCCGAGTTTCGCCTCGCTCAAGGTTCGCCCGACTAACGGCGAGTCTGAAGGAATGCGAACGGAAAAGAGGTGTTCCTGCAGCTCGTAAAAGCGAGTCAGCTCCCTCATTTGCAGCGAACCTGCCTCCTTGGGCCCCCTCGGGAGAAGCCGGCGCCCGAGCGTCACCATAAACAAAACGCCCGCGGCCAGCAGGGCTCCGCCCAGCGGCGAAAAGTCAAAGAGGCGGAAAGGGCGCAGGCCGTGCCGGACGAGCAACTCAGAGGCGAGTAGGTTTGGGGCTGTCCCCACCAGTGTCAGGGTTCCGCCGAGGATGGTCCCAAAGGCGAGCGGCATGAACAGGCGAGACGGGGGCAGACCTGAGCGTCGCGAGATGCTCCCGACAGCGGGCATTAGCACCGCGGTTGCCGCCAGGTTGTTGACAAATGCCGAGACCATCCCGGCCATTCCCATGACCCCCAGCATCAACGGCCTCTCTCGATTTCCCAAAACCGCGTGCATTCGCGCCGCCAAGGACTCCGTGACGCCCGTCTCCTTCAAGGCGCCCCCGATGACAAAAATCGCCAGCATGGTGATGACCGTCGAAGAAGCAAACCCGCTGAAAGCTTGCTCCGCCGTGACGTAGCCGGCCAGTATTAGAATCAGGAGGCCGAGGAAGGCGGCCAGATCGACGGGAAGCCGTTCGCTCATGAATAGGTAGATCATTGCGGCCAACAGCAGGAATAGAAGCAGCGCTTCAGGCGTCATGGGCGAGCATTCTAACAGCTCCCTCACAGAGTCGGGACGGGGTTCAAATGACGGCTGCGCCTGTGGGGCCGGCTGCGTCGATCCAAAGCGCAGCAGGTCGAAGGCTCCATTTGAATTTGACAAATTCTAAGAAAGATGATGTGATCCTTGTCACTTTGTCGGTTCAAGCAGCCTGAGATCATGCCTTTCGGCATTCCATGGGCTCATGCCGCACCGTAAGCCCTAAAAAAAAAAATCGTTCGCGCTGTTTGCGAGGAGGAAGCATGAACGGAGTGAATTTGAGATGGTTCATTGGGACCACTGCGTCTCTTTTCATCTTTTTGTTTTTTTGCTGGACCGGCTCGGCCCATGCCCAGCAGGTCCCGGCGGTTCAACCGGAAATCCCGTCTCTCTCCGATCGCAATCAAAGCGGGATTGCCGACGACCTGGAGCGAAAGCTGGAGAATGCGCCAGCCAATGGAAGTTTCGACGTAGTAGTCACCTTCCGGTTGCCTGGCGGCCTGTCGATCGCGCAGCAGGCGATCGGAGGTTTCGAAGTCAAACGGGAATTTCAGATCATCAGCGGTTTTGCCGCCAGCCTGACGGCGGGCCAGATCCGCGGCTTGGCTCAAGCGCCGGCGATTCTTCGGATCGAAGAGGACGTTGAGGTCACCGCCCAAATGGACGCCGCCCGCCGAGACTTCGGGGTCGAAGCGGCTTGGAGCCGCTTTGGCGTCAATGGCGCAGGCGCCGTCATCTGCGTGGTCGACACAGGAGTCGACCCGAATCATGAGCAGTTGAACAGCAAGTCGCTGGTATTTTTCGACGCCGTCGGTGGATTGCGCACCCCTTATGACGACAACGGCCATGGGACGCACGTTGCCGCCATCGCGGCAGGAGACGGAATCGGCGGAGTCAACGCGGCTGCCTTTCAGGGAGTAGCGCCGGCAGCCGACGTCTATGCCGCAAAGGTCCTGGATTCTCTCGGGTCGGGGAGTCTGAGCCAGGTCATCGCCGGAGTGGAATGGTGCGCCGGCATGCCTGAAGTCGACATTCTAAATCTCAGCCTTGGGACTTCTGGCGGATCGGACGGAGGGGACTCCCTCAGCCAGGCTGTGAATGCGGCGGTGCAAAACGATGGGAAAATCGTAGTCGTGGCCGCCGGAAACGCCGGAGACGCGGCGGAGACGGTCGGTTCCCCAGGCGCCGCCGAATACGCCATCACCGTCGGCGCAGCGGCGGAGTGGTCGGGCCCTGTCGGAACCAACCGCCATTCCATGGGCGTTTACGTGGCCGCCTTCTCCAGCCGGGGCCCCACCCTGGACGGCCGCCTCAAGCCGGACGTCGTCGCGCCCGGACACACCATCCGGTCGGCCCAGAACGGAACCACAAACGGCTACGTCACGTTCAGCGGAACCTCGATGGCCTCGCCCTTTGTGGCCGGGGCGGTGGCTCTTGCCCTGAACGCGAATCCCGGCCTCACCCCCGCACAGGCCAAAGCCCTGCTGGCTGCAACCGCGCAGCACAGGGGAGCGGAGGGATCGAACGCCGATTGGGGAGCCGGATTGGTGGACGTTGCCGAACTCGTGGCCGGCGCCCTCGGATTGGCCGGCGATGAGCCGACTGCATTCCCCTCTTATCAGCGCATCCTCGGCAACGTTGCGGACAATGGCCAGTGGAACTACAGCTTTCAAGTGGGCGCCGACGACCTGCACATCCCGATCGGGGCCGCTGTGACCATCGAAGGCGAGCTCTCCTGCTCCCTGTTCCTTCTTGGATTCTGCTGGGCCTGGGAGTGGTCGCCGGATTTGGACGCCCGGTTGATGGACCCCGGCGGGAACGTCCTGTTCACCAGCGAGTGCCCCGCCTTCGGCGAGTGCGCGGGCGTCGGCCGTCAGGAGACGCTGCGCGCCATGCCGACGACCGCCGGCCAGTACACGATCGAAGTCTGGCCTTACTCCGGTTCGCCCAACGACGGGAAAGGAGGATCCTTCGCTCTGGATCTTTCGACGGGGCCGCTGGCTGAGGTTGCTTCGCCGGAACCCGAACCGGAGCCCGACGACAATCCGCCCAGCGCCGCCATCGTTGCGCCGGCCGATGGAAGCACGGTCAGCGGAATAGTGACGGTTCAGGTCGATGCGGCCGATGATGTCGATGACTCGGGAACTCTCGATGTCGAGGTTTCGATCGGCGGCGGCCTTTGGGCGCCGGCCCCCTTTAACGCGTCCACCGGACTTTACGAGTACCAATGGGACAGCGACTTCTTTGCGGGAAGCTCGGTTCAAATCGACGCCCGTGCCACCGACTCGAAAAGTCAAACAACCAATGCCGCTCCCGTTACGGTAACCGTCAGCGAGCCCGCGCCCGCCGACAATCCGCCCACCGTCAGCATCGTCGCGCCGCCCGACGGGAGCACGGTCAGCGGGATGGTGCTCGTACAGGTGGACGCCTCCGACGGCGAGGACGCCCCAGGCAGCTTGGACGTCGAGGTCGCCTTCAACGGAGGCGCTTTGCAAGCGGCGCCCTTCAATTCCAGTTCAGGACATTACGAGCTCTCGTGGGACAGCGACCCCTTTGCAGGAAACTCCGTCCAGATTGAGGCCCGAGCGGCGGACTCCGCTGGGAACACCGCCAATGCCGCTCCGATCCACGTTCAAGTGAGCGAGCCCGAGCCGGATCCGGATCCGGAACCTCAGTCCTTGCACGTGGAAAGCTTGACTGGTTCGAGCGCGTCTCAGGGCCGGAATAACTGGAGGGCGACCGTCCAAATTCTGGTTGTGGACGATCTGGGCCAGGCGGTCTCCGGCGCAACGGTCCAGGGGAATTGGAGCGCTGGAGGCGGTCGAAACTTCCAGTGTACGACCGATGGAAGCGGCCTGTGCAGCATTACCAGCGGAAACATCTCATCGCAGACGTCAAGCGTGACCTTTACGGTCCAGGACGTCGTGCACTCGAGTCTTGCGTACGACCCGAACGACAATGCGATGACCGAAGTCACGGTGGCGGCTCCGTAGCAGTCGCCCAAGCTGGCGGGAAAAGCGGAAGGCCTGATTCGCCATCCGGCCTGCGACTTTTCCCGCGGCGCCAGCCTGCACCTGTAAGATCAAACGCATGCATGAGGCGAAGGCTGCGTTTCTTCGATATTTGCGATTCGAGAGGAATCACTCGCCGCACACGCTGCGGGCCTACGATCTCGACTTGGAGGAATTCCTGGAATTTCTGACGCGGGGTCGAGAAGAGCATGTGGACCCTGCCGCCATCGACCACCTGACGATACGAGAGTTTCTTGGGCGCCTGCTCTCAAGAGGACTCAGCAGAAGCAGCGCGGCCAGAAAGCTGGCCAGCATCCGATCGCTCTTCAGGTTCCTGCACCGGGAAGGAATCGTTGAAGCGAATCCCGCGCGTTTGGTGCAAACGCCGAAGCTGGACAGGAGAGTGCCCGAGTTTCTGACCGAACCCGAGGTAGCGGCCATTCTGGAATTGCCCCCGGCCGATACGCTGCGCGGTCGCCGGGACCGGGCGCTGCTGGAATTGCTCTACGGAACGGGAATCCGACTCGGCGAGCTGGTCGGACTCAATCTGGAAGATGTGTCTCTGAAGCAGCGGCTGGCGAAGGTCCGGGGAAAAGGGAAAAAGGAACGCATCGTCCCCTTCAGCCCGAAGGCCGGCGAGAGGCTCCGGGATTACCTGCCGGCTCGTTCGGCCATCCTCAGGAGGAAGCGGACGTCCCGGGAGCCGAACGCCCTCTTTTTAAACCTGCGCGGCGGCCGACTGTCGGATCGTTCCGTGCGGCGCAACCTGCAGGACTACATTCGCCGCAGCGCAATGAAGCTGGAAGTCCGCCCCCACCTGTTTCGGCACTCCTTTGCAACCCACCTGCTGAATCGAGGCGCCGATCTGCGAACGATCCAGGAATTGCTCGGCCACGCCTCGCTTTCCACCACGCAGAAGTACACCCATGTGGCGCTGGAGGAATTGATCCGCGTCCATCGGGCATCCCACCCGAGAGCCAAGAGAGGCGGTCGAAAGGGGAAAGAGCCGGCTGAAGGTCAAAACTGACAAGCTCAGCGCACAGCTCCGCGAACGCGCGATCGTGTGTCGCAACCGCGAGGGCCAGGACTTCGCGAAGCGACGGCGATGGCGATGCCCGAGCGTCGACGGGAAACTCCCGCGGCTTCATGGAATCGTCTCTTTCGGCAGGTGCCGGTCAGCATCCCCATCCGCAGTTTGCGCTGCGACGCATGCCTTTCGCTTATCGATCGCCCGTATGATATCCTGAGGTCCAGTTCTCGGTAGGAATGGTCCCAATCGTCGACTCTGGAATTCGGCGCGCAGAATTTGTTAGACTACCTGTTTTCGCAAAGAAAACGGAAAAACGAATAGTACTAATGACGATCACGAAAGAGCGTAAGAACGAAATCGTAAACGATTTTCAGCTTCATCAGTCCGACACGGGTTCACCAGAGGTGCAGATCGCCCTGCTGAGCGCTCGCATTACCGAATTGACCGAACATTTCAAGACTCACAAGAAGGATCACCATTCTCGCAGAGGATTGCTCAAGCTGGTGGGCCAGCGGCGGCGACTCCTGGACTATCTCAAGAAGCGCGATTTTGGTCGATACAAGGAAGTGATCGAGCGACTCGGCATTCGGAAGTAGGGCTGCAGGTTTCGTTTCAGGAAAACAATGCCTGGGTCGGCGAAGAACCGGCGCCTCCGACCGAATCACCGCCCAAACCAACCACACAGCGACGCCAGAGGAGTACAAACGATTCGCAGGGCCGAAACTGGAGCGCGGCCATGCCCGGTTCCAGAGTGACTTCGCGGCTCCGAGGACCGCGACGTTCCCGCATTCCAGCCTGCGCGCGCAGTTGGGAACGTTTGTGTTACCATGGAAACGCCTTTCTTCCGCTAGGACGAATTGTATTCGAATGCTGCCTGCAACTACCTGTATTTACAAAACTTTATACAACTGTATCTGCAAGGTGATGCATGGAGACGGATGTGCCCGTCGATTGACCGAATGCGACGGGAAGCCTCATGGAAACGAGGTTTCAGATCATTGGATAGTAAGAAAGAAATGGATTGGAGGAGAAGAATGAGTGTAGAGAAATTGACAGTGACAGTGGGGGGGAAAGAGCTGACCTTTGAGACTGGTCGTTTAGCCAAGCAGGCAGACGGTTCCGTGCTGGTCCAAAGCGGCGAGACGGTGGTGCTTGCGACGGCCTGCGCAGAGCGGGAGGACAAACCGGAACTGAATTTTCTGCCGCTGACGGTTGATTACCGCGAGTATACGTATGCCGCCGGGAAAATTCCCGGAGGATTTTTTAAGCGCGAAGGGCGACCGACCGAGCGGGAGATTCTGACCTGCCGGATGATCGACCGGCCTCTGCGCCCCTTATTCCCGGAGGGTTTCCAGCGGGAAACTCAAGTCATCGCCATGGTCTTGTCGGCTGAGCCCGACATTAATCCAGACGTTTTGGGCATCAATGGCGCATCGGCGGCCCTGTACTGTTCCCGAATTCCATTCAACCGCCCCGTAGGCGCCGTTCGAGTCGGGTTGTCGGGCGATCAATTCATCTTGAATCCGAACATCGAGGAAATGGAGGGCAGCATTTTAGACTTGGTCGTTGTCGGCACCGACGAAGCCATCGTGATGGTGGAAGCCGCCGCAAACGAAGTTTCCGAAGAACGGATGGTGGAGGCGCTGGAGCTGGCCCATCAGGCAATCCGAGAGATCATCGTCCAGATCAAGGAGCTTCGCAATCGCCTCCACATCGAGAAGGACGAATTCCTTCCGTCCCGAATCGACGAGGAGGTCCTGAAAATCGTTCAGGAAAAGGCCCCCGAAAAGATACTGGAGGCGCTGCACGTCAAGGGCAAGCTGGCCAGCGAGGAAAAGATGAAGCAGGCCAAAGAAGAGATCGTCAACCTGTTTCCCGACGAGGAGGAGGAAAAACGCAGGGACGCGGCAAAGGCGTTCAGCCGGGTGAAGGAGCAGGTCTTTCGCACCGAACTGCTGGAAAAGCAGCAGCGGCCGGACCGTCGCCGGTTTGACGAAATTCGGGAAATCGCGTGCGAGGTCGGCTTGCTTCCCCGCACGCACGGGTCGGCCCTGTTTACGCGAGGGGAAACTCAAGCTCTGGTGACTGCGACGCTGGGTACCGGCGAAGACGTCCAGCGATTGGACAATCTGATGGGAGAATCGTCGAAGCGCTTCATGCTTCATTACAATTTCCCACCGTTCAGCGTAGGTGAGGTTCGCTTTCTGCGCGGGCCGGGTAGGCGCGAGATCGGCCATGGAGTCTTAGCTGAAAGGGCGCTGCTGCCCATGCTTCCCGAAGAAAAGGATTTCCCCTACACGCTCCGGGTCGTTGCCGACATCCTTGAGTCCAACGGCTCCTCGTCAATGGCCTCGGTTTGCGGAGGGGTGCTGGCTCTGCAGGATGCGGGGGTTCCCTTGAAGAGGCCGGTCGCCGGGGTGGCGATGGGGCTGGTCAAGGAGGGCGACCGCTACGCCGTTCTAAGCGATATCGCAGGCGCCGAGGACCATTACGGCGACATGGACTTCAAGGTGGCTGGAAGCGAACTCGGCATCACCGCCCTGCAGATGGATATCAAGGTCGGCGGGATCGACCGACGAATCCTGTCGGAGGCGCTGGCTCAGGCCAAAGAAGGGAGGCTGTTCATTCTGGAGAAGATGGCCGAAACCATTTCCGAAGCCAGACCGGCCATTTCCCGATACGCGCCCCAGATATTTACGATTCAGATTCCGACGGAAAAGATCGGCGCCGTCATCGGCCCAGGCGGCAAGATGATTCGGAGCATCGTTGAGGAGACAGGCGCGAAGATCGACATCGAGGATGACGGCACAGTTCGCATCGCCTCGTCGGACGCTGAGAACGCCGAACGCGCCATCGCCCGGATCGAAGAATTAACCGCGGTGCCCAAAGTCGGCAAGACCTATCTGGGGAAAGTCGTCAAGGTCGTCGATTTCGGAGCCTTCGTCGAAATCCTGCCGGGAACCGAGGGGCTTTTGCATATTTCGGAAATCGCCGACCGTCGGATTGAGGACATTCGGAAAGAGGTCCACGCCGGCGACAAGGTTCTGGTCAAGGTGTTGGACATCAACGGAGAAAAAAAGATTCGCCTGAGCCGCAAGGCCGTTCTGGAAGAGCAGAGGGCGGAGCAGCAGCCGACTTCCTGACCTTTGCGGCAGTGATTTCGAACTCGCCTGCTGGCAGGCTTTTTCGAAAACGGAGTCTGAGAAGCGAACCGGCCTGAACGCCGACGGCGCAAGGCCGGTTCGTCCGCTTGCGACAGGGCGACCGAAAGCAACTTCGCGGAAGCATTCGATGTGAAAAGCAGGGCTTTCGCTTCGCCCTGAAGTCAGCAAAGGGGAGACGATCCATGCTTCCGCACACCGTTCGCGAAGCCCTCAGAAAATATAAGACGGGAGAGATTTCCGAAGAGGAGTTGGCGGGACTCCTGCGCGACCTCCCCTTCGAGGACCTCGGATTCGCCAGAGTCGATCACCACCGGGCCCTTCGCCACGGATTTCCAGAAGTGATTTTCGGCCATAGGAAATCGGCCGAACAAGTCCTGTCCATTGCCCGGTCGCTGCTGGCGAGACAGCCAAACCTGCTGGTGACTCGATGCGAACCTGCGGCCTACCAGGCCCTGCGTCTAGAATATCCGGAGACTCGGTATTACGAGGCAAGCCGGGCGGCCACGCTCATTCGGGAGAAACAACAGCTTGGCCATGGAAAAATCGGAGTCTATTCGGCCGGCACCGCCGACATCCCGGTTGCCGAGGAAGCGATCGTGACGGCGGAAACGATGGGAAACGAAGTGACGTCGGCCTTCGACGTCGGAGTGGCTGGCTTGCATCGAATCCTTCACGAGAAAGGCACGCTCCAAGAGTGCAGCGTCGTCGTGGTCGTGGCGGGGATGGAGGGCGCCTTGCCCAGCGTCGTCGGCGGACTGGTCGGAGTTCCCGTCATCGCCGTCCCCACCAGCGTGGGCTATGGCGCCTCCTTCGGAGGACTGGCGGCCCTGCTCGGAATGTTGAACAGTTGCGCTTCCAATGTCGCGGTTGTAAATATCGATAACGGCTTCGGCGCCGGTTACATCGCCGCGTTGATCAATCGGCGGGGGAATCCAGAATCCAGGTGACGTATGGATCCATCCTCCCTGGCTCAGTTGGAATTCGACAAGCTTCTGGAAGGCGTTTCCAGCTTCGCTCAGAGCCCGATGGGCCGCGACCGCGTGCTCTCTTTGATTCCGAGCCGGGACCGGCAAGAAGCGCGCGGGCGCCTGTCGCAGACCGAAAGAGAGGTCGAGAACCTCCTGGACGGGCTGCGCATTCTGCGGGCCCAACTCTTGGATCGGGAGCGGGCGCTCCGGGCCGAGCGGGAAGCTGTCATCCGCCAAGGCGAGCGCGCCGGCATGAAAGCCAATAGAGATGCGGAGCGACGCGGCACGGAGTTTGAAAGCCAATTGAAGGCGTGGGAGCGTCCATATGACCACGCCGTCCAGACCTTTCTCAATGATGAATCCAGGACCGCTTCGACTCCGCGCAGGCGCGCGAACAGGCCAAACGAAAAAGGGCCTTGCTACAACAGGCCTTTCGAAGCAGAATGGAGAGAGGGGATGAAGCATCGGGAGGAGAAGTTGCGAGTTCCGAGACGGCGGTTCTGAGTACAGGAGATCGCGTTCTCCACCGCTTTTTCAGAAAAATCGGTATTATCAGAGCCATTGAGAGAGAGGGTGCCGTCCTGGAAATCGAAGGAAAAACCGTTCGATCGCCTCTGAGTCAGTTCCAGCTGAGCGCCGATTGGGAGCCGCCGCTTCCGTCTCTTCAAAACGTCACTTGGAACGTCCGAGAAGACACGAATCCGGAGTTGAACCCGATCGGAAAGGCTGCGGCTGAAACCGTTGCGGAAACCGACCAGTTTCTGGACCGGGCGTTCGCGTCCCGGCTGCCGCAGATTCGCCTGATTCACGGCTTTGGAACCGGACGGCTCAAAAGGACGCTGGCCGAACTGCTGGAGGGTCATCCCCATGTGGAAAAATTTCAGGTAGAGGGGGGCGCGACCTCCGCCACCATCCGCTTGTAGGCAAAATGAGTTTTGACGACTCCCTGATTGATAGAATTCGCAACAGCGCCGACATTTTCGACCTGGTATCCGGCCACGTGCAGCTGAAAAAAGCCGGGCAGAACTACCGGGGGCTCTGCCCCTTTCACAGCGAGAGAACGCCTTCCTTTAACGTCAACCCCAGCAAACAGATCTTCAAGTGCTTTGGGTGCGGCATCGGCGGAGACGTCTTTCGGTTCGTGATGGAAATCGAAGGGCTCAATTTTCCCGAGGCGGTTCGACTCCTGGCGGAACGCAACGCCATCCCGCTTCCCGCCTCCGGTGCGCGGGAGCAACAGGGCGCCGAAGACCGCAAGCGCCTGTACGCCCTGATGACGGAAGCGGCCTCGTTCTTTCGCCGGAATTTAAAGCCGAACTCCCCGCCCCACCGCTATTTGACCGATCGCAAAATCGAACCGCCAGTGCAGGCTGGTTTCGGCCTCGGATACGCGCCCGGGAACCTGACGCTTCTCAAGCACCTGAAAGGGCTTGGCTACAGCGATGCTGAACTGGAGACGTGCGGACTCGTCAAGAAATCCGAGGCCGGAGAGATCTCGGATAAGTTCTGGCGGAGAGTGGTTTTCCCGATTCGAAGCCTTTCCGGTCAGACGATAGCTTTCGGTGGGCGTATTCTGGACGACGGTTTTCCCAAGTATCTGAATTCGCCGGAAACCCCGCTGTATCATAAGGGCGACCATCTGTACGGGCTCGACGCGGCAAGGGAGGAAATCCGCAAACGCGACGTTGCTCTTTTGGTGGAAGGATATTTCGATTGCATCGTTCCGCATCAGTTCGGATTCTGCAATACGGTGGCGTCGCTGGGGACCAGTCTAACCGACGCCCAGATCCGCCTGCTGGGACGCTTCACTCGAAAAGTCGTCATCAGCTTCGATTCGGATGCTGCCGGACTCAGCGCCGCCTTGCGCTCGATCGATCTTTTTCTGCAGCAGGGCTTCCACGTCAACGTCCTGCAGCTGCCGGAAGGCAGCGACCCCGACTCGTTCTTGCGGACGCAGGGCGCTGAAGCCTTCCGCGAGCTCGTGCAGTCATCGGCGCCGTGCATGGAGTTCGTCCTCTCCCACTCGATGAATCGTCAAAGGGATCCGCATTCCCCCGCCGGGAAGCAGCAAGTGGTCAATGAAATCATTCCCTACCTGCTGAAAATGCCGAACCGGATTGAGCGCGCGGAGTACGTTTCTCGTGTGGCTTCCCGCTTGCGGATTCATGAAAGCCTCATTCTGCTGGAAATGAGGAAGCGCGCGCGCCCCGGGCGGCAACAACTGCAGCTGAACTCGAAGCCTGCCGAACAATCGCCGACACAGGCTGAGACGTATCTCTTGCACGCCGTATTTCAAGACCGTACTCAGGAATCGCTGCTTTCCAGTCTGGAAGCCGAGTTGTTTGACGGCCTCCCCTGCAACGAGATCTTCGGGAAAGTTTTCGAACTGAGGAAACGATGCAAGGAAATCAGCGTCTTTAGTCTACGAGAACAGCTTTCCGGAGAGAGTCTGGAGCTGTTCGATCGACTCACGCTCCGTGCGCTGGACAAGCCCGTATCGAAGGAACTCATCATCCACAGCATCCGCGCTCTCAAAGACCTGCAATTGGAACGCCTGAGCCGGCAAATCCAGGAGGAAATCGTGCGCGAGGAGAAAAACGACTCCGACACTCCGCGCCTGCTCGAGCTGCTGCGCCGAAAGGAGCGCTTGCGACGAGAGAAGCTGCTGGGAGCCGTGGAGCATGCGGCGGGTGAGAGTGAATTTTATGTATAATCAAGAATTCTGAACAAAAAATGACTGAAGAAAACGAAGACCTCCTTTCATCCATCGACGACAAGTACGACGGCGTCAAGGAGTTGATCACCACCGGGAAGGAAAAGGGATATCTTCTCTACGACGAGGTCAACGACGCCCTTCCCGACGAGTTCGACTCCTCGGAGGATCTCGACAGCATCTTCGATCTGATCGGGGACGCCGGAATCGAAGTGATCGATTCCGAAGACGACTTTGGCGCCGTCCAGAAGAGGGCGAAGTCCAAGACCGCAGAGGACGACGAGGAAGAGGAGCAGGATAAATCGCCCAGCGAGCTGGAGAAGACCAACGACCCCGTACGGATGTATCTGCGGGAGATGGGCACGGTCCCGCTACTGACGCGGGAAGGCGAAGTCGAGATTGCGAAGCGAATCGAAAAGGGGAAAAAGACCGTCATCAAGGCGATTTCCCGCTCGCCGCTGGTCGTCAACGAAGTGCTTCAGTTCGAGGTTCAGATTCGGGATCAAGACTTCAACCTGAAGAATTTCGTCGAATTCTCAGAAGACGAGATCACTGGCGCGGTCATCGAAAAAAGACGCAGGGTTCTGTTGGCCAGCTTCGAAGAGATCGGCGAGCTGGAAAAACAGGCCGCCAAAGTACGGATTCAACTCAGGAAGACGAAGAAGAACTCCGGTCAGTACAAAAAGGCCCTTTCCCGCCTGGCGCGTTATCGGATCCCCATCGCCCGCAAAATCCGCGATTTGGAACTCAGCGCCGACATCCACCACGAATTGGTGCAGAGGATTAAGAACGTCGTCGACCGGGTCATGTCGCTGGAAAGGGAAACGCGCAAGCTGAAGAGGCTCCAGGAGAGCCCTCTCAAGCTGGAGGAAAGCAAGAAGATCAAGCTCCGGATGCGCGAAATCGAAAAAGAGCTGAAGGAGATCCAGGAGAACGCGCTGGCTTCTCCGAATGAGCTGAAGCGGACGCTGGCGACGATCAAGCAAGGCGAACTGGAAGCCGACATCGCCAAAAAGGAACTGGTCGAGGCTAATTTGCGCCTGGTCGTTTCCATCGCGAAAAAGTACACCAACCGCGGGCTGCAGTTTCTGGATCTGATTCAGGAAGGCAATATCGGCCTGATGAAGGCGGTCGACAAGTTTGAGTATCGCCGAGGATACAAGTTTTCGACTTACGCCACTTGGTGGATCCGACAGGCCATTACGCGCGCCATCGCCGACCAGGCCCGGACCATTCGAATTCCGGTCCACATGATCGAGACGATCAACAAGTTGATTCGAACCTCGCGCGCGCTGGTCCAGGAATTCGGCCGAGAACCGACGGCCGAGGAAATCGGGCGCAAGATGGACATGCCGGTCAGCAAGGTCCGCAAGATTCTAAAGATCGCTCAGGAGCCGATTTCACTGGAAACTCCGATCGGCGAGGAAGAGGACAGCCATCTGGGCGATTTCATCGAGGACCGGGGAGTGGTGTCCCCTTCCGAAGCCGTGATCAATCTGAATCTGAAGGAGCAGACCGCATCGGTCCTGCAAAGCCTGACGCCGAGAGAGGAGCAGGTCATTCGAATGCGTTTCGGGATCGGCGACGGCAGCGAACACACATTGGAAGAGGTCGGCCAGCGCTTCTCGGTGACCCGGGAGCGGATACGGCAGATCGAGGCTAAGGCGCTCCGAAAGTTGCGGCATCCATCCCGGAGCAGAAAGCTCAAGGCGTTTCTCGAGAATTCGGGGAGCGAAGGGTGAACGGAAAGGGGCGAGCCACTCGCCCCTTTTTTTGTGGTCGTCGTACGGGTCGAGAAGCGGCAGAGCCGCATGGCACGGCCGCGGAAAGCGAGCAAATCGCAAGATGAAGGCCGTTCGCATTTCGGTTTACAATGCATTTTCGTTTCTTGGGCCCATAGCTCAGCCGGTTAGAGCATCTGACTCATAATCAGACGGTCGTAGGTTCGAGTCCTACTGGGCCCACAATTTGAACCGATTCGCTCGGCTCAGGTTCCGATCGAGTAAGGCAGTCCGCGAATGAGCATTCAGATTGAAAACAACAACCTGCAGGTCCTGATCCGGCTTCAAGAGCTGGATCTGCAGGCGTCTCAACTGCAGGCGAAGGTGCAGAGCGTACCGGCTGAGCTGAGCGCTCTGGAGGGTGACCTGGCCGCCTACCGGGAGCGACTCGAAGCCGTGCAAACGGGAGTCGACTCATCGCGTCGGGAGCGTCGCCGACTGGAGGCGGAAGTGGAGGATTCGCGACAGAAACTGTCCCGGTACAAATCGCAGTTGATGGAGGTCAAGACCAACGAAGCCTATCAGGCCATGCTCGAGGAGATCGAGTTTTGCCAACGGCAGATTCAGGAGAAGGAAGATCAGGTTCTTGAAGAAATGGTGGCGACTGACGAATGGAACGAACAGATTCGGGCCGCTGAGAATGCGTTCCAGGAAAAGCTGAAAGCGTTTGAGGCAAGAAAGGCCGAACTGGAGACGTTCGCTCGCGAGTCCGAAGCCCGGCTGGAGCAGATCCGTTCGGAAAGAGAAGAGGTGAAGGCCCGGATTCCAAGCGAACTGGCCGACCTTTACCTTCGCATCGCGTCGGCCCGCAACGGCCTGGCGATCGTAGGAGTCAAGGACGCTTCCTGCGAGGGCTGCCACGTGCGCCTCCGACCTCAACTTTACGCCGAAGTGCGCACCAATCAAAGGATCATCACCTGCGAAAATTGCAATCGCGTACTCTACTACGCGTCGAGCTGAAGGCCGGGCTCCGACTCGAGACGCCCGCCCGCGTCTCTCGCGCAGGCGCCCTAGCCCGGGCAACGCGGATGAAGGGACTCGCTCACTCCCCGATCGGCCGGGACGCCGCTCCGCCCACGACCCGTTCGCGGCCTTCTTGAGCGGCCGAAAGCGCTGAAATGAAGGGAAACCAGAAATCGAAGGGCCTCCATTTCTATCGACAGGCCTACTCCGCCATTACCGATTTCGCCTTTTACCGCTCCTTGCTGGGGCAGCCCCTCAGAAGAACCCTCCGATTCCTGCTTATCCTGTCGGCGCACATCGCCGTTTTTCTGATCGTCCTCTACGCGTGGGTTTACTTTCCCAAGATAACGGAGTTCGCGGATTGGGCCGAAAGGAATTTTCCACCGCTGGAAGTGCGCAACGGTCAGCTGGCCGTCGACGGCGACCAGCCTTTGATTCAACGGTACCAAGGCGCCGAGGTCTGGAGTTTCGTCTTCGACACCCTGGGCACCTACACTTCGCCGCATGGACTGGAAGGGAACGTCTTTTTGATGACGCGAGAAAGTCTGATCGTTCGGGTGCGGGGCCAGACTCAGACCTATCGATGGAGGGAATTCGCTTCCTTCGCGGTGCTTCCGGAAGACTGGCCCGAAATCGGCCGCGCCCTGCAGTGGCTTTTCTTTCCGTTGGGCTATTCTGTTGCTCTGGCGCTCACCCTGCTGACCAAAGCCCTTCAGGCACTCGTTCTTACCCCGATCGCTCTGCTGGTGGCAACCCGATACGCCATTCGCCTGTCTTTGAAACACGGATTCACCATCGCACTGTACAGCCTCGTCCCCGCGGTCGTAATCGATCTGGCGGTCAAATCCACCGGCATCGAAATCTCCTACTTCGACCTGATCTACCTGGCTATTGGAGGGATCTACACCTACCTTGGCACCCAAAGATCGCTGGCGATCGAGTGAGGCAGCCGAAGACGGGCAAGCCCGGATTTTGCGCGCGGGTCCGTCGCGAGGCGTCGGGAAGGGGTGGATGAAAGGCGGCCGACGACGGCCTCCGCAGTCGTAGTCGTGCAGTACGTCGAGGAGGCTTGGCAGCCCGTGTGCGAAATTCCGGCTAAGCGCCGGGCCGAGCATTCAGGCTCGCCCAATCTCGATGGGCGCAAACCGTGGCCAGAATGCACATCGGCCAGGTCACCAGAAGCCCCACATAGCAAAGCGACGTTCCGGAATTGAGAATCACTCCCAGCACGAAAGCGAACAGAACAAACATCACCCAGTCGTCGCCGGCGGCCCGCACGCTTTCGCGAATCGCCTCGATCGGGCCCTGGCCGGAAAGGACCACCAGCGGCGTGACGAAAAACAAAAGACCGGCCACGATAAAGGCAGGGAATATGCAAAAAACCGCTCCCATTGCCAGCAGCGTCCATTCCAGAATTTTCGCCGCCAGCAGGCGCCAGAAGCAGTCGGTGGCGCCGATCAGCTCAACCCACTGGAAAGGCTCACCCCGAACCTGTCGGCCTGCGCACCGATATAGACCGGCAGTCAGCCACACCCCGATGACAAGCGCGACGGCCAGAAACACGCACGCCACAGCCATATAGCCGGCCACATCCCAAAACCCGGCCTCGGAATTCTCCAGAATCGAAGAAATGATGAACAACCCCACGACCGAGGGGATGAA
>DATKAT010000108.1:0-5231 GCA_035514675.1 Acidobacteriota bacterium
GGTCAACACCTTCGGGTGGCTTGCTCCCGGCGAAATGCTCGACGGGCTGGGAATGGCCGAAACTACTCCGGGGCCGTTGATTCAGGTGGTTCAGTTCGTCGCGTTTCTCGGCGCCTTTCGCGATCCGGGCGCGCTGGACCCGATGACGGCCGGAATACTGGGATCGATCGTGGCCACCTGGGTCACTTTCATCCCCTGTTTCCTGTGGATTTTCTTAGGAGCTCCCTATGTCGAGCATCTGCGGGGAATTCGGGCGCTCGATGCAGCCCTGTCGGCCGTAACAGCCGCCATTGTGGGAGTGATTCTCAACCTGGCGGTCTGGTTTTCCATTCATACGCTTTTTGCAGAGGTGGCTTCCCAGGAGTTCGGCCCGCTGCGGCTTCTGGTCCCTGCATGGGGCAGCATCGACCCGGTTGCGGCCTGCATCGCAATTGCGGCCTTCTACGCTCTCTTCCGACTTCGTTTCGGGATGTTGCGCACCTTAGGCCTGAGCGCACTTGTCGGAGCCGCTTATCATCTGCTGGCAATCTGAACGGAATGCGGCTGGCGATCAGATCGACAGGACGAACTTGGAGGACGATTGGTTCAGAACCGGTAACCCAGGACAACGGTCACGGAAGTGCGCCGAAAACCGGACTCGCTTGCAAGGTTTGAGTTGGAATACCCCGCCCCCGCCTCGAACGCCCAGTGGCGCCCGAACTCACGTTCGATTCGGCCTTGCATGCTGGTCAGGGCGCTCCATTCATGTCCTGTTTCCCTCTGCATCCCCACGCGACCGCGAAAACTGGTGTTCCATTGCCGGTTGGGCCGCCATTCGATCTGGACCTCAGGCCCTGTTTCCCAGTATTCCCGTGGAGAGAAGAGGAAAAACTCGAACGCTTGATCGTAACGCTGATAAACCGTGGGCCAGTGAACGGAAAGTTGCGGAATTCCCTCAAAGCGGTGCATTGGGGACAGGCGGTATCGCATTCTCTGGTTGCCGGCGGACCATTCGGTGCGGTCGACGGAAATGGCGACCGAATCCCGGTTGCCGAACCGCTGCTCGAGGCCCCCGCTGTAGTATCGACCAGTCAACCGGTTCAGCATCGCTTCGAAATTGTCGGGCACCAGAATGCGGGCGACCGCGAAATCGAGTCTAGTCCGATCGCTTGGAGTCAAAACGGTCTGCAACTGCCCCAGGAATGGATCGAAATCCATTTCGGAAATTGTTTCGAAGGCGCCGTCAGCCCGGAAAGCGAACCATTCGTTCAGTCGGTACTCGGCGCCCGCCTGCATCGTTCGGGACCGGATGACGGGATCCGTTCCTTCGCGCGTCAGGCGCGATCCGCCCACGCCGAACGATGTGGAAACCTCTCCGATCCGCTGCTCGAACTCAATTTGGGAACGCTGGTAGGAAGTCCCGTCCGCGTCCTGAAACATTGTCAGCTGCGGTCGGACGACCGGGTGTCTTCGCCACTCGAGCTCTTCGGTCAGCCGATCCAGATTGTCGCCCCGAATATCCCGATTTCGGGTATCGACCAGAATTTTTCTCGCGAGATTGGAGGACCTTAGTCGGAGAGTAGCCACTGCGCGCGCTTCAGCCGCGGCCGGGTCGGAGTATCCCATTTCCCACAGTTCGTTCAACGCTTTCAGGGCGGCCCGGTTGTTGTCCTGCATCAGATCGACCAGGGCCAGGCCGAGGAGGGCGTCCAACTTGCGCCTTTCAGGAGCACTTCGTTCGATGTCCCGGTAAATCCTCCTGGCTTCGGAAGGACGTTCCAGCCAGCGCGCCACGCGGGCCGCTCCCAATAACGCGTCCCATTCCATTTCAGGGCATTCTTCAGACAGCGCTTCGTAGGCTTTCCGCGCCTGTTTCAGCTTTCCGTTCCACGAAAGGGCCAGAGCCCGGAGGCTGCGCGCTTCACAGTCGAACGGATAGCTGACCAGGTATTCGTCGAAAAGGCGGACGGCGATTGCGGACTCCTCCAGCCACAGGTGCTGGCGCGCGATCCTGGAAAGGAGCTCGATCCGCCGACCCGGCGCCAGTTCGATGGCCTTCTCGTAGGCGGAGATGGCTTCCAAATGACGATCCTGCTGGGAGTACCCGTCGCCCTGCTGAACCCATTGATTGGAGGTCAGGTCGGGGGTCGAGGCTGTCGCCGAAGGCGCAGTCCAAAGCCAGAGCCAGAGCGTTGCGACGAGTGCGCGCTTCATGCCGCACTCCTTTGTATCTTCCACCGCTGCACGTCTTGCCGGCGTCCGAAAAATCCACGCATCGTGTAAATGGCTGTAATCGTGGACATCAGCATCCAGTAGACCAGCGGGTAGAAAATTGCATCCGGGTAGGACCGCATGATCTTCGGGTCGTAGCGGCGATCGCTTAGGGCCCCCACCATCAATTGCACGAGGCAGGCCGAGGCGATCGTCATACCCCACAGGTTCGGAATCGGGGACGCGCCATAGGGAGACACTCCGGCCAGAAGACAGAGAAACCAGAACGCCGTGACTCCCACAAACGTATAAGCCCATAAAATTGAAAGGGACGATTCGATATAGACCGGCCACAGCCTCCGCGTTTTCCAGTTCAGCATCGCCAGAGCATTCTTCCGTAACACCTGAGCCAGTCCGAGAGCCCAGCGCTTGCGCTGCTTCCACAATTCGGGCAGATTGGGAGGCGCCTCCATCCAGACGACAGCCTTGGGCTCATAACGAACGTCCCAGAACCTCAGCTGAAGTTGCCATGTCATATCTATATCTTCGGTGGCCATATCTGGAGAAAAGCCTCCGATTTCCAGAAGGGCGCTCCTGCGTACGGCGAACACCGCTCCCGACACCGTCATGACTCTCCCCCAAATGCGCTGCGCCCTCCGCTGCATCGAGATAATGGAAGAAAACTCGATCGCCTGAAGATTCTGCAACAGGGTCTGCCGATTCAGGACCCTGGGATTTCCGGTAACCGCGGCAACCCGCGGAAAAGAAAAGTGTGGAACCATGTGCCTCAGCAGTTTCGGATCCGCCAGAATGTCGGCATCGATGACGAGGATGATCTCCCCGTTGCAGACAGCGAGCCCGTCATTGAGAGCCATCGATTTACCTTCGTTGACCTTTTTGTCAACGAGACGGATGGGGCCGTTCGGGATGTACCGCTTAACGACCTCCGCCGTACGATCCTGGGAGCCGTCGTTGATAACGATCACTTCGTAGTTGGGATAATCGAGTTCCAGCAGAGCTTCCAGCGTCCGACCTATGGTCAGTTCCTCACAATAGGCCGGAACCAGAACGGACACCATCGAGACCTTTTCCAGGGCCGGCAGCTCGGCAAACTCCGTCCTCCGCTTGAACGTCAGACTGAGAACGATCCAAACCAAAGCCATCGTGATTGGATAGGCGCCGAAAAACACCAGTATCCAGAAGTACGGCGTCGATTCATTCACTGCCGATAAAATCCCGTTTACGAGTTCCACAGGGCCTTTTTCCTTTCGGTTCCTTCGGCCACGTAAATCTTTCGGCCGCTCTTCACCCAGACGGAAACCAGCTGGGAATCCAATTCTGAAATCGGCCCGACTCGTTCGATCGGACGGTTCAACCGGTCGCGTTCCAGCCTGTGCGCGCCCTTATCGGGAGGAACTGTTTTCCTGCGGCGGCCTCTGCGCGCGATCCTCAAGTTATGGTTGACCCAGATGAAGGTAGCCAGGATGAGGGCGACAAGTACGACCGTTATGAACAGCGCCTCCGCCAGCATCCAAGTCCTTTCGGTTTCGGCCCATACTTTGATCCACCAGGCGACGAAAAGAGACCAGCCGAGGGCCGCCGCTAAAAGACGCCCGCCGTAGAGGATTTGCCGGGCGGTCGTTTCGGGAAAAATCGGTCGTTGTCCCGAGTCTAAAGCCGTCGCTTTCTGACGGCTTTGTTCCGGGTATGCGACCGCTTCTGTTGCGTACTTGTATACCGGTTTCATCGACAACATCCCTTTCGGTTTTTTCTAGCCCGGATTTCTCCGACACCTCAGCCGTTGGGGGCCGAATCGTCCCGAAGCAAACCCGCCTAGCCCATTCCAGTCCCTAGTTTGAGGCGAAAATTCCAGGAAGTTGTCAAATGAAAGTAATTCATTGTCAAACTCGTCACGGAAAAAGTAACGGCGATTTCTCTGCATAAACCACTCTGTGACGCCTGGATACAAACCCTCTTAAAGAAGTGCGGGCTAAAGTGAAGTATTGTGCGCCTGCCAATCAGGAAAAGGTAATGCGCATCACAGTTCGGAAAAGTGTCGGCCCGCATTTCTCACACGGGGTCCTACTGCGGCGGCCGATAGCGGCGCGTCTACTGCGTTGCCGCTCCGCGGAAGACAGAATTCAGAAGTCAGAAGTCAGAAGTCAGAATCCAGGACTTGACACAGAACGGCTGGCCAATTACTCGAGGCTCTTGATCGCAGTGACAACGTGAATTCTGAAACCCGAAATTTGAAACCCGAACCTCTGAACCACTTCCGTCGCGCGCCTTGTATCCGCCCCGCTCTCCGCCGCCTCGCGACGGACCCGTGTGAGAAATGCGGGATAGCGGCGCATTTAGACGAATCACAAGGCTGCTTTGCGAGGAATGCCGTCGTGCGGGGAGGAAAGGAAGATTCGACAGGGCGATAGCTCCGCCTTGCCGCCGGATTCTACCGCCAGGGATCCAGTCCGAGCAGCTTTCGGCCCAGCTCCGTCAATTCGGCTGGGCGGCAATGCTTCCGCTCCAGATCTCTGGGGTCGCCTGGAAACGCCGGTCCTTCCGGCTTCAGACACTCCTGCCATGCGCGAATGCGCCACTGGCGAAGCTCCGAATCCTCCGGTCGCGCGGGAAACATGGTGATGTACTGGGCCAGCCGGGGGAGATCGGACAGATTGGCCGAAGTTCCGTGGGGCAGCAGGCTGTTCCAAATCAGCAGGTCGCCGGCCCTCATTTCAATCTTCTGAATTTCCATCCCGGTCGTGTCGGGTCGAAACGGATCGCGGTCGTCCGGTTGAGTGCGGACCCATTCTTGAAAGCGATGGTGAAACCCCGGCGCGCATTGAAATCCGCCCTGCTCTCGACTCGTGTCGGTCAAGGCGATCAGGCCTTGGACCTCGAAAGGAATCGGGTCCAGGCTGGTGTCGATGTCCCAGTGAATGAATCCTCGAAAGTCCCAATCGTGACGGCGCGGCGGGTTGAGATTGGCCCGATCGATCGTGACCCACAACTTTTCCGTCCCCCAGACGTCTGCAAAGGCGCCG
>DATKAT010000109.1:0-7585 GCA_035514675.1 Acidobacteriota bacterium
CCGCAACCCTCCGGGCAACAGGGGTTTGCGGCCCCCGGACTGCGTTGCTCGTCGTCGACGATGCACCGGCATCGCCTTCCTCCTCGCGCCTTGCCGGCTGACCGCAGATCCCTGTTGCACGACGCGCCAGGACTTCGATCACGGGCTGCCAAGCATCCTCGACGTACTGCACGAGTACGACTGCGGGGCCTTCGTCGCGCGCCTTGCATCCGCGCCGCTCTCCGTCGCCTCGCTACGAACCAGTGTGAGAAATGCGGGCCAGCCGCATTTTCAGACAGAGTCGGGTGATTCGGAGAGAATCGCCTCCACCAGCGTGCGGACTCCGAAGCCTGTAGGCCCTTTCAGGTCATTGTTGTCCCGAAACAGATCGACTCCTGCGATATCGAGGTGGCACCAGGGGGTATCGCCCGCAAATTCTTCCAGAAACTTGGCAGCGGTAATCGCGCCGCCCCAGCGGGGTCCTACGTTCTTGATGTCGGCGATATCGCTTTCAATTTCTTTGCGATACTCCCGGTCCAGCGGAAGCCGCCAAAGCTTCTCCCCTGCCTTTTCGGAGGCTTGCAGCACTCTTTCGCACAATGGGTCGCTGTTGCCGAACAGACCGGCTCGCACGTGCCCCAGCGCAACCACGCAGGCGCCGGTCAGCGTTGCGATATCGATCACGAAGGCGGCATGGAGCTGTTGGCGGGCGTAAGCGATCGCATCTGCCAAAATCAACCTTCCCTCGGCATCCGTATTGAGCACTTCGACGGTCGTACCGTTCATGGCGCGCACGATATCGCCCGGTTTAAGAGCGCGGCCGCCTGGCAAGTTTTCCACACAGGGCAGCAAAGCGACTACGTTTTTGGGCACCTCCAGCAGCGCGATCGCCTGCATGGCGGCCAATACTGCGCAGGCGCCGGCTTTGTCGGTTTTCATCTCCTCCATTCCTTGAGGCGGCTTTAGGGAGAGGCCTCCGCTGTCGAATGTCACGCCCTTTCCAATCAAAACCGCCGGAGGAGATTTGCGATTCGGATCCTTCAAGTGACGGATCACAATAAACTGAGGAGGCTCATGGCTGCCTCTGGAGACCGCCAGGAAAGCGTTCATCTGAAGCTTTTCGGCTGCCTTTTCATCCAGAACTTCGATTTCCAGGCCGCACTCCTCGGCCACCTTACCTGCGCGCCGGGCCAGCTCTCGGGGATTGATGCTGTTTCCGGGCTCGTTCGTGAGCAGCCGAGCCAGATTGGTCGCTTCGCCCAGGATGCGCCCTTTTTCGATCGCGTACTCGAGTTGTCGTCTGTCGCCCGCTTGTTGGCTGATCAGGTCGATCTGTTCGATGAAGCTGCGGGATTGGTCGCGGGTCTTGTACCCATCGACCTGAAAGGCGGCCAGCACCGCCCCCTGGGCGGCAGCCTCGATATCGAATTCGCTTCGACTGTAAACGCCGACGCGCCGAATTTGAAACCCTCTGATTTTGTGCAGCGCCTTGGTCAGGGCGAGCCGGATCGTAAAACCGTCCACCTCCGCTTTCTTGCCGCAACTTGTCAGAATCAGTCTGGAGGCCTTCAGGTTCGGGGGCCTGTGCAATATGCTCGACGTTCCCGGCGTAGTGGGCCACTCCCCGCGTTCCTTCAGTTCGGTTAACAATCCTCCCAGTCGTTCATCCAACTCTTTAAGAATTCCCGCATTCGGACTTTCGTCTTCAAAGACAGGGAGCACCAGGGCGTCGCAATCGACTTTGCTCACTTTGGCTTCAGCCAGACGAACCTGCATCTTACCTCCTTCGCTTCAATTCGGATTCGATCTCCCGATCAACGACCTTTCGACGCGCCGTTTCTCGCTTGTCGTAAGCTTTCTTGCCCCTGGCTAAAGCGATTTCGACTTTGACCCTCCCCCTTTTAAAATACACTTGGAGGGGGACCAGCGTCACGCCGCCTTTGATCGTCTCGCCCATCAGCTTGTTGATCTCCCGCCGGTTGAGCAAGAGTTTTCGAACCCGGCGCGGTTCGTGATTCTGAATGTTTGCGTGCGAATACGGACTGATGTGACAGTTTTCCAGCCAGACTTCGCCATCGCTGATCCTGGCAAAGCTGTCCTTCAAGCTGACCTGATGATCACGCACCGACTTTACTTCGGAGCCGGTCAACATGATGCCCGCCTCGTAGCGGTCGAGAATCTCATAATCATGAAACGCCTTCCGATTCTTTGCGGCCACGTGACGATCAGACATGCAATTCCGCAAGGTAGGCGGCCACCGCTTCCGGCCAGGGTCGGAGGGGCCTGCGGCCTTCCAGTTTCAGACAGAAATTGTCGAGCGCGGAAAAGGCCGGCCGCGCCGCCGCCGATCGAAATTCGGAACTGGTGGTCGGATGAACGGGAGTGCGGAGGTCGGCCTGGCGCAGGACCTCCCGCGCCAGTTCATGCCAGCTGCAGTGCTCCCCGTTAGTGCAGTGGTAGATTCCACGGGCCCCGGACTCCACCAATTGCATGGTTGTCTCAGCGAGATCTGCCGTATATGTAGGCGACCCGCGCTGATCGTTGACGACATTCAACGAGCCTCGTTGTTTGGCAAGAGACAGGATTTTTTCAATGAAATTAGCGCCGCCCGGGCCGAACAGCCAACTCGTTCGAATGACCAGATGGCGCGGGCAAAGGCGGCGCACAAAGTCTTCCCCCGCCAGCTTGGACTTTCCATAGTGATTGATGGGATTTGTGGAATCCCATTCCCTGTAGGGGCGGTCGCCGCGGCCGTCAAAAACGTAGTCGGTGCTGAAGTAAGCAATCGACGCGCCTCCGTCCAAGGCGACGGCCGCCATGTTGCGGGACCCCAGCGCATTGACCCGGTACGCCTCCAGGGTCTCCGACTCCGCAGCGTCCACGTGGGTGAAGGCTGCGGCATGCAGGATCCAACTCGGCTCGAATTCCGTGACGACCCTGCGGGCGGCCGCCAGATCGGTCACGTCTAACTTTTCCTTCCCCAGCGCCAACACTTGATGCCGGCTGGAAAAACTCTCCTGCAGAGCCCGGCCCAGCATTCCCTGGCCGCCCGTAATCAACACCTTCATGCAACGAATCTCGTCTCAATTGTTCAATTCACAGGCGGGACAGGGTGTGATCCCTGTTGTCGTACATTTCTTCGTAGTACTTCAAATAGGCTCCGCTTCGCACCCGCTGCACCCATGTTTCGTTCTCGCGGTACCACTGAATCGTTTCTTTCAGGCCTTCTTCGAACGGAATCCGGGGCTTCCATCCGAGGGACCGCTCGATTTTCGAGGAATCGACAGCGTAGCGACGGTCGTGACCCGGGCGATCCTGCACATGCTGAATAAGCTCGTCGGATCGTTCGGTCAGTTGAAGAATCCGCCGAACCACGTCCAGATTTCTCCGTTCGTCGCTTCCGCCGATGTTGTAGACTTCCCCCGGCTGCCCTTCCAGCAGAACCCTCTCCAGGGCGCGGCAGTGATCCTGCACGTGAATCCAATCTCGAACATAGAGCCCGTCGCCGTAAACGGGCAGCTTCTTTCCCTCCAACGCATTGAGAATCATCAGGGGGACGAACTTTTCCGGAAACTGGAAGGGGCCGTAGTTGTTGCTGCAGCGCGTGACGATGGCGGGAAGATCGTAGGTCCGGCAAGCCGCTCTGACCAGCAGGTCGGCGCCCGCCTTGCTGGCCGAATAGGGACTGTTCGGAGCCAGATGGCTCGTTTCAGTAAAGCGCCCGGAAGCCCCCAGACTCCCGTAAACTTCGTCGGTCGAAATCTGAACGTAGCGGGGTATCCCGTGGCGGCGAGCCGCGTCGAGGAGCGTCTGGGTTCCAACCACGTTGGTCCTGATGAAATCAGCGGCATTCAAGATGCTGCGGTCCACGTGGGTCTCAGCCGCAAAGTTCAGTAGTGCGTCAAATCCCGCAGAAAGGACGCCTTCCACGGCTTTCGAATCGGAGATATCGCCTCGCACAAAAGAATAGCGCGGAGTGGAATCGAATTCGGCGAGATTCTCCGGATTTCCGGCATAGGTCAGAACATCGAAATTGACCACTGAAAACTTTGTCGTTTTCAGGATGTGACTGATGAAATTCGAACCGATAAAGCCGGCCCCTCCGGTTATAAGCAACTTCATTCAAGTTTCTCCTGCAGGGACGCCGTGGAACGAACGGCTTTGTTCTCCAGAACTCCCGGTTCCGAGCCAGCGATGCGCAGCCGGGTCCGCGGACTGCTGTAAGTACAGAATTCTATCGAATTTTGCGGGGTTGAAGCAATCGGCGGTAGAGATCCTCGGTGCGATCGAGCTTTTTTGAAAGCGTAAATTCAGACTCGACCCGTCTCCTGCCGGCCTGGCCCATCTCCCTTCGAAGCGTCTCTTCTTCGAAAAGCCGCGCCAGAGCTTGTCTCAATCGGGTTGGATTCCTTGGAGGAACCAGAATTCCGGTCACGCCGTCCTCGACCAGTTCCGGAATGCCGCCGGTTTCGGTCGCGATCACCGGCAATCCAGCCGCCATCGCAGCCAGTATGGCTGAACTCAACCCTTCCGAATGAGAAGGAAGACAGAAGATTTCGCAGTGTTTGATCAGGGATTCGCTATCGGTGCGAAACCCCAGGAAATGAATCTGATCGGAAACTTGGAACTCCTGCGCCTGACTTTCCAGCGTCGATCGAAGGGGTCCTTCACCCACAAACAGGTACCGCACGTTCGGAAAGCGGGGCTTCAAAAGACGCACCGCCTCCAGAATGGTTTCGTGCCCCTTTTCCGGGGTCAGGGCCGCCACCGTCGCAACACGGATGACTGACCGCTCGAACCCGGCGGCTGGGTGCGGGGCGGGCAATCGGTCCAACCAATCCAGGTCCACTCCCTCGTATATGAGCTCGAGGAGGTCTTCGCGCACCCCGTCCCGGATCAGGGTGGCGCGGATGCTGGCGGAAACGGTCAGCACGCGGTCCAACAGAACGTTGTACTTGAGTCGGCTTAGACGACTCCTGAGCGGGAAGTTCACCCGGCGCGAGCATACGATCGACCCGACGCGGCAGATGTGCCCCGCCAGACCTCCGCAGAAGATGGCTCGGGGTGTGTTGAAGTGCAGCACGTCGAATGACCTGCCGATCATAATCCGCAGCAGGCGCCAGCAGGCGTAAGGGCTGAATTCGAATCTCTGGGAAAAGTGAAGGGTTGGAATGGAAATCGCGTTCGCCCTCTCGGCAAGCGGGGCGGAATCCGGACAGGCGAGCCAGACCTGGTACCCGCGCCCCCGCATCCCCCGCATGAGCCAGAAAAGCTGTTCCTGCCCGCCTCTCCAGACTCTTTCGGTGTCCACATAGAGGAGCTTCAGTTTCATTGCGCGGACCGTTCCCGGCCAACGGCCCGACGCTGAAGATCCCACAACTTGAGCTGCTTAAACAGCGTTGAAGCGGCCGCCATGGCGGAGACGGCAAATCCCGGAACCCCTTCCAGAAAGCCCAATCGAATGAAGTAGTTGCGAAAGAAAACCAGCGGGGGATAGAGCGCCAGTTTCAGATACCCGACGCGCCTGCCGCTTTCGAACGCGTCCAGGGCCGCCAACTCGGAAAATCGATCCAACTGCCGCAGATATTCGGAAAGATCCGAATACGTATAGTGCAGCAGATGGCCGGTCATGCGCCCGGTCGGCTGGTTGGTGCGGAAAGACTCGTGGACCCGGCCCCCTTCCCATCGACCGCTGTCCTTGCGAAACAGTCGCAGCTGATAGTCTGGATACCAACTTGTCCGCCGGATCCATCGCCCCATGAAACGGGTCATCCGC
Source organism: Acidobacteriota bacterium (assembly GCA_035514675.1). Taxonomy (GTDB): domain Bacteria; phylum Acidobacteriota; class UBA6911; order RPQK01; family JAPXNP01; genus DATKAT01. The sequence goes on from DATKAT010000109.1 coordinate 5,756, forward strand.
GGAATCCAATACCCGCACGCCGCGTCCGCTTCCAGCGCTTTCCATCTCCGAAGCTCCTCCTGAAGCTGGGGGCTGAGCTCTTCGTCGGCGTCCAGGCTCAGTACCCACGCATGCGACGTCTGGTCGGTGGCGAACTGCTTCTGATTGCGATATCCCGGCCACTCCCGCTGAATGATTCGCGTGGCGAACTTTCGACAGATTTCAACCGTTCGATCCTGACTGAATGAGTCGACCACCACAATTTCGTCGGCAACCGGTGCGAGGCTGGCCAGCGCGCGGGCGATTTTGGACTCCTCGTTCAACGTAATGACTGCGGCCGAAAGGCTTTTCATGAGCGGATCGACTGGTTGGCCGCCTGTCCGAGCCCGGACTCGCTGTGTCGATTCATGACATCCCGTTTGCTGAGATACACTTCGATCGGCGCAAGACGATAGAAGCTCTTCAGGATCTCGGCGATTTCTCGATCGCTTCTCCGCGCGCTTTTCTTTTCAACCTTTCTCAGTCTGAGCGCTTCCGGGAGACGGCGCAGCGCGCCGAACAGGGAGCGATAGAACCCGAAATCCAAGACCGCAAAGCGGCTCAGAAACAAAAGCGCCAGCCAGAACAGATGTTCGGTCAGATACCGGCGATTGTGCAGATTGATCCAGTGGAACAATAGCCGATTTCGAAACGACACGCTTTCCACAAAACGAGATCGATAAAATCGATCGATAGTGGCGCTGGTGCGATGGTAGGCCAGACTTCTCGGTTCATAGCGAATTTCCCAGCCCCTTTTCCACCCTCGGTAGGAGAGGTCCACGTCCTCCCAATGAAAGGGGGAAAGGAGTTCCAGAAATCCTCCCAGAACCGTCAGCTTTTCCCGATCGAACGTGGCGAATCCGCCGATCGCGTAAAAGGAAAGGAGCCGCCTGGACTCCACCCAGGATTGCCCTTTGCCGAGAAGGCGGTCGTAGTTGTAGTAGACGCTCCAGAATCCTCTGCGAAAGCTTGCGTATCGACCGCCTGTGGTAAAAATCGGCCGATCCCACTCGAATACTTTGGCCGTAACGGCAAAGACGCGGGGATCGTTGAAATGCAGAGCGTGAAAGATAAAATAATCGCGATGGATGCGAACGTCATTGTTCAGCAAAGCCAACAGCGGGAAGCGGGCTTCGGCGATTCCTGAATTGCAGGCTCTGGCGAATCCGCCGTTGACCTCGCGCTTCTTCACGCGCACTTCCGGAAACCTTTCGGGCAGACGCTCTTCAGTCCCGTCCGTACTGCCGTCGTCGACTACGATGATCTCTGCCTCGGCGCCGGTCTCCTTCCGATAACCGTTCACTCCGGCAATGACGGATTCAAGCGTTTCCTCCAGAAGTCGGAAGCCGTTGAAGGTGGGAATGACGACGCTCAACCCGCGGCCGTGCGGAGTTGGAAGGGAGGCTTTTTCCGGCGCTGCTGACGCGGCGGAGTCGATGGTCACTGCGCTTCCTCCCTGCTGCTTCGATGCGGCCGCTCCCTTTGGTCGTTTTCCCCCTAGCCCGGATCTTGCATGCGGGTCCGCCGCGAGGCGCCGGAGAGCGGCGTGGATGCAAGGCGCGCGACGAAGGCCCGCGCAGTCGTACTCGTGCAGTACGTCGAGCAGGCTTGGCAGCGCAGTAGACGCACAGCTATCCGGCGCCGCAGTAGGAGCCGTGTGAGAAGTGCGGGCTAGTGTCCTGAGTCAGAAGTTCGTCGTCACAAAAAGGGCGGCGATGCGCCGGCCTGGCAAGGCGCGAGAAGCAAGCATATCGGGAATATGTGCGCGACGAGCAACGCAGCCAGGCGGGATGCAGCGCCGCCCGACTGTAG
>DATKAT010000110.1:0-6959 GCA_035514675.1 Acidobacteriota bacterium
GCAGATGACGATGGGCATCACCGCCCTGGTCTTTTTCTACTACCTGACCCGCCTTCTGGAATTGAGAACCGTTGAATGGCTGCTCGCCAACTTCTTCACCTATTTCGTTTTCGCTTTGATCGTCATCTTCCAGTCTGAACTCCGCCGGGGGTTGGCCGAACTGGGCCGCGGTCGATTCTTTCGCCGCTTCAGCGGGGCCGCCGGAAGAAAGGTCTATGAGGAAATCGTCCTGGCTGCCACCACTCTGTCGAGTCACAAGATCGGCGGCCTGATTGTCGTGGAAAGAGAAATCGGCTTAAAAAACTATATTGAGAGCGGGATCAAGGTGGACGCCTACCTAACCTACGACATCCTGGTTACGATTTTCAATCCTGCCAGCCCGCTCCACGATGGCGCCGTCATCATTCAGGATGAGCGGGCGGCCGCGGCCGGATGCTTCCTACCATTGACGCTGGACCCTTATCTGAGCAAGGAGCTGGGAACCCGACATCGTGCGGCCATCGGAATTACGGAGGAAACCGATGCGGTGGCGGTCGTCATTTCGGAGGAAACGGGAAACATCTCAGCTGTTTATCAGGGAGAGATCAGCCGAAACCTCGACGGACCGAGGCTCCTGAAGTTGCTGCAAAAGATCGATCGGGAACCCGGCGAAGATCCCTTCGACCGCCCCCAGGACCAGCAGGTGAAAGGCGCAGAGCAGCAGCGTCAGAAGGCCGTATGAAGCGCTTAAAGCAATTCTTTCTAGAAAATCCGGGCTTGAAGGCGTTGTCCTTCCTGCTTGCCTTTCTTCTCTGGTTTCAGATCGCCGGACAACAGACCGTGCAGCGCACCATCTCGATTCCGATCGAGTTTATCAACCGTCCTGCAGATCTGGAGATTTCCAATGATTTTACGAGGCAGGTCGACGTCGTCATTAAGAAACGAGGATCCGTGCAGATGGACGAGCGCGGGTTGGCCGCGGTGATTGATTTGAGCGGAGCCGGACCGGGAATCGAGGTGGTCCCGCTGACGCCGCGAAACATTCGCAACGTTCCCTACGGCGTGGAAATCGATAAGGTTGAACCGGCCCGCATTCGCCTGCAGTTGGAGCGGACTCGGCGAAAAATCGTGAATGTGAAGCCCGAAATCATCGGTCAGGCAGCCCCTGGCTATCAGGTGGCCGAAGTGCGCGCTACGCCTTCCGAGGTGGTCGTCACCGGTCCGGAGACCCAGCTGGAGGCACTCACAATGGTGGAGACCGAAACGATCAACATCGGCGGAAGGGATCAAACTTTTACCGAAAACGTTTATCTCGATGTAGAGGATCCGAACCTGCGGATTGAAACGGCGGATTTCGTCGACGTGCTGGTGGTGATCGAGGAAGAGCGCAGGAATGTGGCTCTGGGCAGGATCACCGTAACGGCGTCGGACGCCAACCTTGGCATCGAAACGAATCCTCGATCCGTCGAGGTGATCGGAACCGTTCCGCTCTCCTTCGAAGGGGAAATCGACCCCTCCCTGATTCGCGTGGTAATCCCGTCAGGATTGCTTTCCACTCTGGAGATGGAAGACGAAGTCATACCGCAGATAGTCATGCCGGAAGAGTTGCGGCGCCACCTCCGGATTCAGGAACTGCGCCCCGCCGTCGTCCGGATCACCCGAATGCCTGATTGACCCGGCCGCGCTGCTGAGCGCCGTCAGGGCCAGCCCCAGCAGCCCGGCGGAGACGATTGGCGACTGCGAAACTCCCCCCTCCTGTTACAATGGCGCTTTCGGCATCTTACGACTGTGCAGAACGGAACCAGCAAAGAGAATAAAGTCCTTTCTCGACAGGAGCTTTCCGAGCGTCTGAACGCATTGAGGGAAGAGGGCCGCACTACGGTATTTACCAACGGCTGCTTCGATCTCCTTCATCCGGGCCACATTCGATATCTGACCCGGGCGGCCGAATTGGGAGACGTCCTGGTGGTCGCGCTCAACAGCGACGATTCCGTCCGTCGCGTCAAGGGGACGGATCGTCCCGTGCTGGGCGAGCTGGATCGCGCCGAAGTTCTCGCTGCCCTGGAATGCGTCGACTTCGTCACCGTATTTCGGGAAGAAACGCCGCTGGAAACGATCGTGGCGTTGCGGCCCGATATTCTGGTCAAGGGAGGAGACTGGCCCGTGGACCAGATCGTGGGGAAGGATTTCGTCGAAAAGCACGGCGGAAAGGTCTTGGCGATCGAATTTGAAGAAGGTTACTCAACCACGCGTATCATCGACAGAATTCGCAGCTCGGAAGGCTCTTCCGGGATTTCCGGATAAGAATCAGATGGCGGAAGCCATCGCTTCGAGCCTGCCTTCCGAGGGAGGCCTGCTCGAAGGTCTGCGAAGCTCCGCGGCTGCCTTTCTTTTCGCGTCCCTGTTTGAGGGCCGGCGGATGCCGCAAGTGTGGGTCTGCGGGAACAATCGGGAGGCCGAAGAGGCCGCCCGCCTGCTGCGGGTTTTTCTGTCGGAACCGGCGACGGTGCTGGTGATGCCGGGAGTCGAGGCGGACCCCTATCGGGAACTCTCCCCCCACCCTGAGATTGGGGAGCGCCGCGCGGCCGCATTATGGCGTTTGCTGCAGGGGTTTGGGGGAATTCTGGTGACCACCCGGTCGTCGCTGCTGAGTCGACTGCCTGCGCCCCAATCGTTTCTCAGTCGATGCGCGCATTTGGAAGCCGGATCCTTCATGCCCAGGGACCACCTGATCTCTACGCTGCGCTCGATGGGTTACGTGCGCGAAGACCCCGTCAGTGAATTCGGCGAGTTCTCCTTTCGGGGAGGCATCGTCGATTTCTTTTCGCCGGCGCACGCCAATCCGGTCCGAGTCGAATTCTTTGGAGACGAAGTTGAATCCGTGCGCGAATTCGAACCGTCCAGCCAGCGTTCCACGCGTCTGGCCGTCCGATGCGACATTGTGCCGATGCGCGAGATCGCCGTTACGGAGGCGGAAATTCGCCGGTGGCACGAGGCCGCGCCCGCATACTGGAAAGAGATTCATTTTGCCGAATCGCTGATGGAGAAGCGGCAGTTCACGGAGAACGGCGAGCTTTTTAACGGATTTGAATACCTCTTCCCCCTGGTGGTCGAATCCGATGCGTCGCTTTTCGATTACCTGCAGACCGCGGAGCGCTTGCTGATCGCCCCCAACTGCCAGGCCATGCTGGAAGATGCAGTGAAGTACGAGGAAACTCTCCGGGACCGCTTCCAGGACTGCCGTCTCGAGGGGATCCTGGCCCTTCCGCCCGAAAAACTGTTCTTTTCAAGCTCCTGGCTCGACTCCGTTTTGAAGGACCGCCGCGCCTATCGACTCGAAGAACTGGTGACGGACCGGACGGCGGCTACCCGTATCGATATCCGCACCGAAAAGCGCTACGGCGGCCGAATCCAACAGCTCCTGGCCGATATGAAGAGCTGGGGCGAACAAGGCGAACGAGTCGTTTTCGCCATACCCAGCCGAGGAATGGCCGAGCGAGTCGTCGATATCTTTCGCGAGTACGACGTGACGCTTCACTGGAGTCGCGACCAGGGGTTCTCTGCAGCCCTCCAGTATCCCCGCGCCGTTGCCATAGGGGAAATTGGAGAAGGCTTCCATTGGCCGGATCTGCGACTCCGCCTGCTGACCGAAGAAGATGTCCTGGGGGAGGCGCGCCAGCGTAGCGTCCCAACCCGAAGAATCCGGACGAGGGAAGGCGCCGATCAGTTCCTCTCCACCTTTCGAGATCTGAAAGAGGGGGATTTCGTAGTCCACGTTGAACACGGCATTGCAAAGTACGGCGGGCTGAAGAAAATCGGCGTGGAAGAAGACCTCCGGGAGTTCGTCGTTCTGATTTTTCGCGACGAGGCCAGGCTCTACGTCCCGGTCGACCGCCTCGATCTGGTCCAGAAATACTCGGGAGCGGGCCAGGCCGCGCCTCGAATCGACCGGCTGGGCGGCGCTTCCTGGGAAAGAACGCGCACGCGCATCAAGAAATCGATGCGCAGCCTGGCCGAAGAGCTGCTGAAGCTTTACGCCGCTCGTGAAGCCGCAAGCGGCTTCGCCTTTTCTCCTGACGACGAACTGATGGGCGAATTCGAAGCCGGTTTTGAATACGAGGAAACTCCGGACCAGCGGGCGACTATAGCGGACGTGAAGCGGGACATGGAGTCGTCCAGACCTATGGACCGCCTCGTCTGCGGCGACGTCGGTTACGGGAAAACCGAAGTGGCGATGCGGGCCGCCTTCAAAGCAGTCGCCGACAACAAACAGGTGGCCGTATTGGCCCCAACCACCGTGCTCGCTTTCCAACACTTCAACACTTTTCAGGAACGATTCCGGGGCTTCCCCGTCAGTATCGAGTTCGTCAGCCGGTTCCGCAGCAGCGCCGAGATTCGCGAGTCGATCCGAAAGGCCTCTGAAGGTCGGGCGGACATCCTGATCGGCACGCATCGCCTTCTTTCAAAGGACGTTCGGTTTCACGATCTCGGTTTGATCGTCGTCGATGAAGAACAGCGGTTCGGAGTGGCGCATAAGGAACGACTCAAGAAGCTGAAGACGGAAGTGGACGTCCTGACCCTATCCGCTACTCCCATCCCGCGAACGCTGAATATGTCGCTGATCGGCATTCGTGATCTGTCCCTGATCGAAACCCCGCCGAAAGACCGGCTAGCCATTCAGACCGCGGTCGTCAAGTACTCCAAAAACATTGTCAGGAGCGCCGTTGATTTGGAGCTGAAGCGGCAAGGGCAAGTGTTTTTCGTTCACAATAAAGTGGAGACCATTTACTCGATGGCCCGCATGGTTCAGGAACTTCTTCCCGAAGCCAGGGTCGCCGTCGCTCACGGCCAGATGCCGGAAGCCGACCTCGAAAAGGTCATGCTCGACTTTCTCAACGACCAATTCGATGTTCTGGTCTGCACCACGATTATCGAAAACGGACTGGACATCCCGCGGGCCAACACCTTGATTGTAAATCGCGCCGACCGGTTCGGCCTGTCTCAGCTCTATCAGTTGAGGGGAAGGGTCGGGCGATCCCATCGGAGAGCTTACGCTTATCTGCTTGTTCCAGCGGAAGAAATTCTAAACGCGGAAGCCCGCAAGCGTCTGGCGGCGATCAAGGAGTTCAGCGACCTCGGTTCCGGCTTTCGCCTGGCCGCGATGGATCTGGAAATCAGGGGCGCCGGAAACCTGCTGGGAGGAGAACAGCACGGCCACATCAACGCCGTCGGATTTGAACTTTACCTCAAGCTCCTGGAGCAAACCGTCGAAGAGCTGAAGGGCGGCGGGTTGCCTGAAAAAGTCGCAACGCGCATGGATCTCAAGCTGGAGATTCAAATCCCGGAACATTACATCGACGACCCCAACCTGCGACTCTGGCTTTACAAGAGATTGACTACGACGCCCACCGAGGAAGCCCTGCAAAGCCTCCAGGACGAAGTTGTGGACCGATTTGGCAGATGCCCGCGCTCGGTGGATAATCTGTTTGAATACGGCCGCCTCCGATTGCTGGCCCAAGACCTGAAGATCGTTTCCATGGAACGGAAGGCGGCAACCGTTTACAGCCGCTTTCGAGAGGACACCCCGGTTTGCCCTTCGCGCTTGATCGAACTCGTTCAGAGTCGGCCGCAACTGGGGCTCGCTCCGGACGGAACTTTGAAGATTCGCCTCCAGTCCTCGCAGCCCCGCGAGGTGTTTGAAGCGATCCGAACGGTGCTCCACTCGCTGCAGGCCGTCTAGTTTCATGAGTCAGAAGTTCGTCGCAACACCAAGGGTGGCGCTGCGCCCGACCGACTGTCGACGAACTTCTGACTCATGACACTAACCCGCTCGGGGCTTGAAAATTGCACCAAGCCGGACCTGCTGGCCGTCCACGCCTCCGCCAGTGCGGATCCGTCGAGCCTTCGGTCAGCAGCCTTCTCGGCCATATGGCGCTGAATCGCGGGAATCTGGAGTAAAAGCTGTTAGAATTCGAAGATCGACAGTTCCTGAAACCTGGCTGGAAACGACAAGGATAGATTAAATGACACTGAATCGTCGAAAATTTCTGACGACCGGAGCTCTTGCCGGAGCAGCGACAGCATGCGGCGCCGCTCCGACCACGGGTGCCGCCCCGGCGACCGGAAGCTCCTCGGCCTCGGTCTTGCCGCCGGCGCCCCGCCTGAAACTGGCGTTGGCAACTTATTCCTACTGGCAGTTTCGGGGCGAGAGGGCCTCAGTAGAGACGGTGATCGACAAGGCTGCCGAATTGGGAGTGGAGGGCGTCGACGTGCTCCACCGTCAGATGGAGAGCGATGAGCGAGATTACATCCTTCGGCTCAAGCGCAACGCGTTCTTAAATGGCGTCGCTCTGGTGGGGCTTTCCATCCACCAGGGGTTCGTCAATCCGGACCCCGAGGTTCGTCAGAAAAACATCGATCACACGATCCGTTGCATCGAAATGGCTTACGACATGGGCATTCCATGCATTCGACTGAATTCGGGGCGATGGGGAACGACCGAGTCCTTTGACGAGTTGATGGCGAATCGAGGAATCGAGCCGCCGATCGAAGGGCACACCGAGGACGACGCTTTCGGCTGGTGCGAGGATTCGATCGAAAAGTGCCTTCCTAAGGCCGAAGAATGCGGCGTGGTTCTGGCGCTGGAGAATCATTGGGGCCTGACCAGCACCGCCAGCGGATTGCTTCGACTGGCCGAGCCGTTCAAGGACCATCCCTATTTCGGAGTCCTGATGGATACGGGCAATTTCCTGGAAGAGCCCTACGATCAGCTGGAGATGATCGCGCCCTCGACGGTATTCGTACAGGCCAAAACCTACTACGGCGGCGGCCGCTGGTACACCCTGGAACTGGACTACAATCGGATCGCCGGCATCCTGGCCGGGGTCGGATACAACGGTTACGTTTCCATCGAATTCGAAGGGAATGACGACCCCGGGACTGCCGTTCCCGAGAGCATCGTCATGCTTCGGGAGGCCTTC
>DATKAT010000111.1:0-11310 GCA_035514675.1 Acidobacteriota bacterium
GTTCGTTTCCTGCTCTTGGAGCCGCGACGGAACGCGCGGCAAGCGGTCCTTTTGATCTGCAATTCCACGGGAGAAGAGTTCGTTAAACCAGGGGAGACAGCCTGAAGCTTGACCGCAAAGCTCTTCCAGCCCGTGCTCCCCGGATAAGCCCGCCTGTCCGCGCAGGACGCGAAGTCGGTCGACCAGGTAAGGGAGATCGGCCACAGATTCTTGAAAAACCCGTTCCATGGCCCGCCGGGATCGGGGAGGGGCCTGTTGCAGCCTTTCGAGACGGAGCAGGGACCTCCGGACGCGACACAGCGTTCTCAACAACGCAAGGGTGGAACGGTTGGCGTCGCTGTTCTCTTCCGAGGTTTCGCGATTCTCCTCAAGGAGGTTCTCGAATTTCTCCAACTCCTGAATCCCGGCGTGTTCCAGCCTGCGCACCAGCCTCTGGGCGGCCTTTCTGACGACCGTAGGGAAAGTCGTTTCGCGAGTCACCACGGATGAATTCGATTCAATCGAATCGGCCAGAAGCCCCAGCGCCTCCAGCTTTGAGTCGGAAAGCCGCTCCTCGAAAGAGCGCTTGATCTCTTCGACCCAAGGCAGGTCCGCAGAAGAAATCGCTCGAGCCGCCTGAAGGTAGGCTTCGATCCTGTTTTGGGAGGGAAAAAGGGGAAGGTGCTTTTTTGCCAACTCGGGATCAAGCTGGTGACGGTCGGCGAGATGGCAGGACAGAGCGCGAAAAACGATCTCTTCAGGAGAAAGCTTCTGAAGCTCCCCGATCAATGAGGGGGCGAGATCCGTCAGAATTCGGTTCAGTTCGGAGGCGGGCGACTGCAGATCTTGCCCGGGCTTTTCTGCCAGCAGAATGGCTTCTTCAGGATCATCAACCCCCTCTCCCAGCCAGGCCTCAAATTCATCGACCAGCGCCCGTCGAGGTCTCGGGGCTCCCTTGAGCCTCTGCCGAAACGCCTGCAGGTATTTGACTTGGAATGGCCTTCGTCCGGGCTCAAACCGGTTTAGCCGTTCCAAGACCTCTGCCGCCAGGCTGGATTCCACCGCCAGCAGCCCTTTTGCGCTTCGAGCCCGCTTCAATTTTTCAATGCTTTCCATCAATCCGGGAACTGAAGCCACCTGCTGCGCATGAAACTCGAAACGGTCCAGCAATTCCTGAAAGCGCGGGTGCTGCATTTGCTGAGCGAACTGATCGAGCTGTCGCTCCAAGCGACGGGCCGCCAACTCCGGACGAAGGTCCGGTTTCCCCTCTCCCAAAACGAATCCGCAGACGCACAAGGGGCGTTGCTGCAGTTCCTCCCAGACGGACCGGTCACATCTCCGGCTCAACGCCTGCGACAGCTCGCCGCGGATCTCTCCGGACGAAACTTCAGGAACAAAGGCCTCCAGCCTTTCCAGGCGCGTCAGGAGTCGCAGGGCGGGGCTCTCCAAAAGGTCGCTCAGCTGATCGAACGCCTCATTCCGGTAAAAGTCGACGTGCTCTTCCTGATAAAGCGGGATGTAGAGCTGTCTCCACCTTTCAAAGGCCGTTTGCAACCGTTCGAATGGGTCCGCGCCGAAACATGGATCCCATTCATCGAAACGTTCCCTTAATTCTGCATACAGTTTCCGGAGCTCTGCGTACCGGCCTTCGCTTGGAATACGGTCTTCAAGCTGCTCCAGATAACCGGCCGCAAAAATGAAGCCGGCAAAGTGATTCGTGAAAAAGTCTCCGGCGTTTTTGAAGTCTTTAAGCCCTGCATTGACCTGACCGGGGGAGGAGAGATCACGGGCCAGCCCGCCCAATCCTTCTACGGGAGAGCGGCTGACCTTGACGGCCTGGATGACTTCTTCGACTGATCGCAAGGCGCGGGCCAGGCGCTCCGCCTTCAGCCTTCTGAAGAAACGGTACTCGCCGAAACGCTCCAACTGATTGGTAAGCTGCTGTCTCGCCTGTAACAATTCGGCGTGGAAGTCCAGGACTTCCTTCCAGCACAGCCTGCATTCGCCGGAAGACAAGGAATTCTTCCGATAGGCCGGAGAGATGAATTCCAACTCGCGCAACTGATCCAGCGCCTCCCCGGAAACGGTCTCGCCCGGTCGAAGCTCTTCGATTTCCAACAGCCGATCGGGATCGATCTGTGAAAGAGCCAAGCGCCGAGCCGAACGAAAAGGTTGAAGAAATCCTCCAAACAGCACAGCCAGCAGAAAGGCTCTCGCCTGCAACGCGCCCATCCCAAACTCCGATTCCGCCAGAATGGAGAGCGCATTGGAAGCGGAACACGTGGCGCGGCCCTGTATCGACTCCATCAGAAACTGGAGCGGGGGCGACTCTGAGGTCGATTCGCAAAACAAGTATTGATTCCTCTTCTGCTTGATGATTCCGGTCGGGATCAGAAAGCCTTCCAGTACGGTTCTGCCCCAGCGAAGCTTTTTGAATTCATCCGAAGACATTGATTCGAAAAATGGAGGCATCTCGCGAAGAGCGGCTTGCGGGTAATAGCTCAGTTTGGGTGCGACCAGGTAGTGGCGCGGAAAGCGATGTTCCAGCAGTCTGGCGGCAGCCGCACTGAAAAGCTGGCGAGCGCTTGCGGATCCCACGCCGATTTCGTTCCGCAGGATTTCTCCCCTGTCGGAGACTACCTTTCCGACCTCAAACGACTTCTGATAGCCCGGCGCCAGAGCAGCCAGGACGTCCTTCAGTCTCAATTCGATATGCTCGGAAATTTTCCGCCCCTGCGTGGATTCGTCTTCCCGATACAACTTCTTCAGCTCCAGCAGCGCCAGAGCCTCCCGGCTTCGCTCGATCCCGGTGATCGGGCCTGGAACCAGAAATCCCGTCGGAGTGCCGTCCCCAGACGTTGAAGGAGCTGGCTGGCCAGGTGATAAGACAACCAGTCGAAATTCCGCATCGCCCGCCTCCCCCTGAAGAGAATCGAAATCGTCAGGAAGAAATTCGAGTTCCCCGCTCCGATTTGAGTTCTGCCATTCCAAGACAAGCGCTTCCCGGGACCCGGCGCGCAATCCCTGAAAAAATGGAATCCGTTCCACCAGTCGCGGGAAAAGACGGGGGACGACCTGCTCGCCGAGGGAAGCCAACAGGACTCTTTGATACTCGAGCTTGCTTTCAACGATCGAGATCACGCTGGCCTCCAGCTCGACCTTCATCTTCTGTTGAGCGATGGGTTGCTCGGTACTCTGGAAAAGGACGAACCCTCCGCGTTTGGCAAGTTCCTGCCCGATTTCAAACGTGTAGCGAAAATTAAGCTCCGGCTCGACATCGGTAATCCGCTCCAAAAGCATCTCGCTGAGTTCACGAACCGTAAACGTGCGGCGCGTCGGAGAAATTTCCTGGAGAATCAAAAGCTTTACGAGACGATTCGCAAAGTGCCGGTCTTCCGGCTTTTCAAGGAATCGAGGGATCTCCTTTCGGTAGTACGCGTACACTGTCTCGATGTAGGGGAGGATTTCCAGGGTGCTTTTCATCCGATCGAGAAAATGATCGAAAATTCGGTCGGGGTGCACCAGAGTTCTTGCCGGTCGATCCAGAATGCCCTCAATCCCGCGGTCTGCATCGCCGCCGACCTGATAGTGAATAAAATCGACGAAGCCGCGGGTCTTGGAAAAAAGGGGCTTCAGATCCTCCAGAAGGTCGATGGAACTCGGATGGACCGGGTACAGATGAAAAAATTCATCTTCGCTCACGCCCCAGTCGGGAAATGCCGCCCTTAACTCCTGAAAAAACGCTCGGACGGTCTCCCGGGCGCCGGGCTTTTTCTGAATCAGGAAATCCCGAACCAGAGTCTTGACATGCGCGGCCGACAGCACGATCCGGACTGGATAGCGATCTTTAATTTTGTTAAAGAGTTCCTGGTGTATTTCTCCGGTCTCCTCCAGATACTCCTGGAGCGCCGCCACGATCCAGAGCGGATGATGATCCGAAAGTTCTCCTAGAAACTGGAGAAAGCGGATGTCTTCATTGAAATCATGAATGGCCGCCTTCGAGCGCAGAAACTCGCTTAATTCATCCATCACCACCAGCAGGCCCTCAAAGCCCTCTTCGCGCAGATGCTGGAAGAGGCGCTCAAAAAAAGCGCGGCGGTTTTCCGGAGATTCGAAAGCGGCGGGGACCTGAGATTCAAATCCGGGCAGGGCCTCTGAAATCTTTTCTCGCACAATATCTTCAAGGAACGCAGCGCTCCGAAACTCCACCAGTGAAACCGGCGTCACGACCACGCGTCTGGACTTCAGGCCTTCCAATTGCAGCGAGTCCGATGCTTTTGCCTTCCTGCAGTTTTCAATAAACGAGCGGAAACTCTTCGCATCGGAAAGAACGACGCTCAAATATGCGAGAAAGTGCGACTTTCCAGATCCGAAATGCCCCTTCAGGAAAAACCCGGAGCCGGTGAGAGATGAAACGTGCTCCAAAATCACGCGAAGGCCGGCATAAACTTCGTCCGTCAATACGAAGTTATCCACCAGGAGCTTACTGACCTCTGGGTCTTTGGCATCCTGCAGTTGAACAACCGTCTTGACTCTTGGCAGGGCAATCAGGTCGCGGACGCGCACGCTGCGATTATATCGACTTTTCAATCCAGCGCGGCATTCCTCGCACATATGGCAGCCCGTGGTAAAAGTCCACGCGGGTCGCCCGGCGGCCGGTGATCGAAAGCGTCCGACCTGCTAACATGGGCTGCTAAACGGCGCTGCGCCTTTCTTCGGAGTATCGGCGGAAGAACTTGCGATTCAGAGGTTCACGAGTCAGACGACCTCCCTCGGAGCGACCCGTTTCGACAAGATATGAAAAGAGAGAAGCCTTGGCAGGAAAGCGAAAAACGAATATACTTTTCCCGAATCTTCGAGGCCAAAAAGCTAGCTGACTACGGACGAATGGAAGAAGAGGTGCGCAGGGCAACGGAGCGTTTTCCCGCTGATGCGCAGTTCCAGATTCTGATGGCCGAAGTCAGTTGGAGGCGAGGTCGCACGGCGGAAGCCGACTCGATTCTTCGGGATCTGGCTTCTCAGGGCTGTCAATCGTCCGAGTACTTTGGCTTGATCGGGGCGATCGAGCTGGACCGGCGAAAGCCCAAGGCGGCTCTGGAAGCCTTCAGCCAGGCGGCGGCAATCAGCAATTCAAACTTTTACCGAAAGCGTCAAGCGGAATGTCTTTTGCGGCTGAAGCGGTATGAGGAGTCGTTGGCTCTTTGGCGATCTTTGAATAGAGACGATCAGGACCCTTATGTTCTGGGCGGATTGGCCCGCGCCCTGGAGGGGATGGGGGAATTGGATCAAGCGCGAAACCTGTACCGCGAGATTCAGAAGATTCGCCCGAACGACTCATTTGCCAGGAGCCGGCTGCTAAAGCTGGAGTTGAATCGAAAACAGCCCGAGACGGCTGAAAGGGAAATACAGCGCATCCTCGACATCCCTTCGCGCCGGAGCGATGCGGCAACGCTGACGGCGCACGCCGAACAACTCAAGAGACAACAGCGGTTCGCCGAAGCTGCCGAAGTGTACGCAAAACTCGTTGAGTCCGCATCGATTCCTGAACGCAATCAATACCTTCGGGACCTCGCCTTCAGTCTCTACAAAGCAGACCATCTCGAGAAGGCATTCCCCCTCTTCCTTGAGCTCTTCGAAGGGAATCCGAGAGATCCGTACCTTCGAACGACGCTCATTTCAATCAGTCGCCGCCTGAAACAGGAGAGCCGGCTCAAACAGCTTTTTTCAACCCTCGCCCGAGAAAATCCCTCCTGCCGGTTTCTATTTGGAGTCGCTCGCAAACTGAAAGGATAGCGCCCGACCCACAAAGTTCAAAATTGAAGCCGCCCTTTCAGGGCTGGGATTTTTATTCTGGTCGTACAGGACCCGGGGCGATACCCCGGGCTCTGGGATGACAGGGCGCCTTCGGCGCGGGACAGGGCCCCAACAGTTTCAGCGTCGCCTCTCCCGCTGCAGAGGGCGATGGCAATGCGCGGCGGTTTGCTTTCCGGAAGCAGTCTGCTGAACACTGGCCCGCAAACTGCGCAGTTTTCTGGAGGTTCTGAGCGCCAACGTCTTCGAAAAAGTTCGCATTTGTCTACTACTTAGGGAACGGGCTCCCTAAACGGCTCCGACGCTTCCCCCTAACCAATTGACACTATGTGACTTTTAACGGGACACTAGCGCGGATCTTGCACGCAGATCCTGCTGCAGCGCCGGACAGCGGCGCGCCTGCTGCGTTGCCGCTCTTTAGTTCGCATCTCCCGCGCAGCTTCTGCTGCGGCGTCGGATAGCGACGAACCCGCGTGCACAATCCGGGCTAGTGCGTAGAACGTAGAACGCGGAACGAAGAACGAAAGCCTCAATTGACCTGCCCCAACGATTCGAGTCTTTCATCCACCGGCGTTGACACATCTGAAAAAAGGAACTCGATATCCTCCATTTTCAGCGAGTTCACAAAGCTTCCGGACGAATTCAGAAGAGATTCGGCGATTCGGCTTTTTTGTTTTTTGAGCACCTCGACCCGCTGTTCGATCGTCCCCTCCGCGATCAGCCGATACGCGGTCACCTGGCGGGTCTGACCGATCCGATGGACGCGGTCGATCGCCTGCCTTTCCACCGCCGGATTCCACCAGGGGTCGAAGAGAATCACGTATCCGGCAGCCGTCAAGGTCAGCCCCGTCCCGCCGGCTTTCAGCGACATCAGAAAAACCGGGGGCTCCGGCGACGTCTGGAATTGTTTGACCAGCTCGGCGCGATTTCGAGTCTGGCCGTCCAGCTGAAGGTAGGGAATTCCCAACCGCTGGAGACTTCCGCCCAGAAGCTTCAGACATTCCACAAACTGACTGAAGATCACGACCTTATGCCCGCCGCTCAACAAGCTGTCGACCAGTTCCAGGCAGGCCTCGAACTTCCCCGACTCAAGGTCGCCGAACTTGGGGCTCCACAGGGCGGGGTGACAACAGATCTGGCGCAGCCTGGTCATCGCCACGATCACGTGAATCATGCATTTGTCCCATCCTTCACGGTCGATCCTCCGGCTCAATTCCTGCCGCAGTCCGTAAACCACCTCGTTGTACAGGCGCGCCTGCTTTTGAGTCAATCGGCATTCGATCACCTGCTCGGTCTTCTCGGGAAGGTCGGCCGCAACCTCCTGCTTCATCCGACGCAGCAGGAAGGGCTGTAGGCGGGAAACGCTGTTGCTTTGGGAACGGCCGTCTGCACCGGACGCCGCCCTTTCCGCGGCGTCCCTCCGAAACTCCGAGAGCGACCCCAGGAGCCCGGGCATCAGAAAGTCTACGATCGACCAGAGATCGTCTGAGGAGTTCTCAACGGGCGTGCCGGTCAATGCCAGGCGGAAATCGGCTTGCAAGGCCTTGACAGAGGCCGCCGTCTGCGAACGCGGGTTCTTGATGTTTTGAGCTTCGTCCAGGATCACCGCCCGAAACCGCCGATTCAGGCGATTGCGCCGGACAAGCGCATAAGACAGGATGACAAGGTCGTAATCCGCCAGCTCGATTTCCTGCAGCTCGGCGCTGGACCTCACGAAAACGGCCTTGAGATCCGGCGTGAATCGGTGCGCCTCCTCGATCCAGACGCCGCCGACCGAAGTCGGGCAGACGACCAGACTCGTCTTCCGCCCGGAGCGGACTCTCTCGATTTCGAGCAGGGTCAGCGCTTGCACGGTCTTGCCCAGTCCCATTTCATCGGCCAGAATGCCCCCGGCTCGCAGCTCGGCGATAAAGTTGAGAAACCGTACTCCGACCTCCTGGTAGGGACGCAGCACTCCTGACAGCCGGGGGGGGATGCCAGGCTGCGGGCGGGCATCCGGGTCCGTAATCCAGACGAATATCTGCTTCAGTGAAGCAGCCAGTTGGCCGGTCTGCTCCGGCGCCAGCTCCATCACCTCGGGCAGCCGGTAGATCGGGAACCTGCGAGCCTTTCCCCCGGGCTGTCTGACTTTCAGGCGTGAAAGAGCGGTGCGCAGGCGATGGACTCGACCGGGTTCCAAGTAAACGGGTCGGCCGTCCTCCGCGTCAAAGACGTATCCGTAGAATTCTCGCAGGCGTCGGGCGTCCTTTCCGCTCAGCGGACGATCTCCCGCCGCATAGTTCCAAGTCAATGCGAACTCGGAGGGACGGGGCGCGGTCGAGCCGGCCGGCTTCAGGTTCAGGTCCACCCTCAACATGGCTTTTCCGGACACAAGGGCTTTGACCTTAGCGTCCATCGTGACGTCGGCCCTTTTCGCCAGTTCCGGAAGAACCTCAAAGAGGAACACGACCGAGGAATAGACGCCCAGGCGGAGTTCAAACCAGCCGGGGTCGGAACTGGTCTCGCAGCTGCGGCTCAACTGAGTGAAGATTTCTTGCATCCTGCGGGGATCGCACACAAACCCCCTCTGCGCTCGGGGCTCGCCGCGGCAGATCGGCCAGCGAAGCTTCTGTTTTCGAGACGCCAGTTCGGCGTAGATCCGAATCAGCTTCCCGTGATACGAAAGTTGCAGCGCGGGGACGGTGGGGACGACTCTCGCGGGCCGAACCGGCTTCTTGTCGAGCTTTAGCTGGCTGAAGAAGCCATAGGCGGCCAGGTAAAGCGCAATCTGGTGCTCGCAGTAAGCTCCCTTTCGGCACTGGCACTCCAGCCGCAAGTATCCGGCAGGCGTCACCGTCCAACTGGTGCTCAACCGGCCGCGGCTTCCCCTGACCCTGCCATGCAGCGTTTGTTCGTGAAATGAAAGCTGCTCGACTAGCCCTCGTTCATAGATCGTCTTTCCATGGCTGAACACCTGACTGCCGAAGCTGCGTCCGACGCTTTCCGGACTCCCCAGCTTTTCAATCCAGAATCGAACCGTTTCCTGAGTGGGCACCTGAGCGATCATCGAAGTCACAGTGGAGTCGCTTATGTTACCAATCCTGGGTGAAAGAATGATTCGGGATTCCCGCCTTTTTCACACTTTCTAATAACGTTCGGGTCGGGAAATGGGCGAAGGCCGATTTCGAAGTTCCCCGCCATCCGTTACTATGGCGGCCAATGATCAAGTGGAATGCCATTTCCCAGTTGGCCGCGCTGGGCGTCATTCTGGTGGTTCAGACGCTGTACATGATCGTGGTGGCGCGGGTTCTGGGGCCGGAGGATTTCGGACGCTTTTCTCTGGTCTGGGTCATCGTTCAGATCCTTCTGATCGGAGGCGACCTCGGGCTCCACAACTCGGCGCTTCGACGCATCTCGCAGGATCCCGCGGCTTCGCCTCGCATCTCCGGCACGCTTTTCTGGCTGAAACTCCGCCTTTCCGCGATTTTGTTTCTCGTCGTCCTGCTTCTGGCGCTGCCGCTTCCCGAGACGGCTTCGACGAAATGGGCCCTGGTGATCTTTGGCGCCGGAATGTTTTTTCACTCCTTGAGCCTCGGCCTCAACATCGTTTTTCAGGCCCATGGGAAGCTCTATCTGGCCAGCTTGAACATCGTTCTATTGTTTTCCATGCAGGGCTTCTGCGGCCTGGCTTTTCTCTGGATGGGCGGGCGATTGCCAGCTCTCGGCGCCGCCTACCTGCTGGCCGGCCTGGCGACTCTGGCCTTCAATCTGGCCATCTTTCAAAGTCAGATCCACGCGATCAGCTGTCGTCCCGAAACGACCTGGCGCGACTTTGCGCGGGAATCGTTGCCGGTCGGTCTGGGAACTCTGTTCAACACCGTCTCGGGACGCATCGGGGTGGCTCTGCTGGCCTTTCTGTCGGGACCCTTCGAAGCTGGAATTTTTTCAGCGGCTCAAAGAATCGTTCTGGCGACGCATAACGTGCCGATCGGCATCTTCAGCGCGGCTCTTCCCGCCCTGGCGGCTTACCAGGGCGGCGGGAGGGAGTTCTATCGCCTCTTTCGAAAATCTCTGCATTGGATGACTCTACTGGCGCTCCCGCTGGCCATTCTGTTCTTCGCTTTCGCTTCTCCTTTGATCTGGTTTCTCTACTCGATCGAGTATGCATCCTCGATTGCGGTGTTGAGGATTCTGTCCTGGAGTTTGATTCCGGTATTCTGCGGAATGGCGTTCAGCCACGTGATTCTCAGTCAGCACCACCTGGTGAAGTTTCTTCCCTGGGCGACCGGACTGGCGCTGATCGTAAATGTGTCAGCAAGCTTGCTCTGGATACCGCGCTGGCAGGCGGAAGGCGTCGCATGGGCGATTCTACTGTCGGAAACCGTATTGGCAGCCGGCTATTTCGCGGCCGCGAGGGGAGTGTTGCTACGTGACTCGTAGTAGTCTAGTTCGGCGGCCCGGCTGACTTGAAACGTATACTACTAAGCGTGCAGTAGGGTATTCCGGCGATGAGAACTGGATTCCTGTTTCACCTTTTTGGGGAGGAGGCGGTCGGCGGAGCCGCGCGGTCTGCGCGGGCTGGCGCGCTGAACTGTCGGAACCGGGCAATCACGAACCTGCATAGGTGTTTCTGATCATGCTTCATTTGCTATTCGGCCTGATTGCGCTGGCGTTCGTTGAAGCGCTGCTGTCTGTCCGGGCCGGAGTTCGGTTCCAATCTAGTTTTCAAAAGGCGGCCCGCACGCCCCCCAGAAGCGGCCGCCTTGCACCCGCCTCGCTGATCGTTCCCTGCCGCGGCGTCGATCCCGGCCTGAAGGAGAACTTAGAGGCGTTCCTGCAGCAGGATTTCCCTGATTACCAAGTGCTTTTCGCGGTGGACAGCCACAACGATTCCAGCGTGGAAGTGATTGAAGAGGCCCGAAGACGCTTTCCGAAAACGCCTTCTTTAATGATCGTTTCAGGGACGGCTCAAGGCCGCAGCCAGAAGGTCCAAAGCCAGCTTCGCGCGCTGGAATTCCTACGGTCTGACGACGAGGCTATCGCCTTCGGCGACTCAGACATCCGCCCGCACCGAGAATGGCTGGTCGATCTGGTCTCGCCGCTATCGGACTCCGCCGTCGGCGTCAGCACCGGCTTTCGATGGTACGTCCCAGTCAGAGGAAACTTCACTTCGGTCCTTCGATCGGTCTGGAACGCCGGAATCGCCTCCCTGCTCACCGGCCGCGACGTGCGCTTCGCCTGGGGCGGGGCCATGGCCATCCGTCGGAAAGCGTTCGAATCGGCTCGAGTGCGCGATTATTGGAGGAACGCTTTGAGCGACGACTTCGCCATGACCCGTGCGGTTCGCGACGCCGGACTGCGCATCCGGTTCGAGCCCCGTTGCCTGAGCTTCTCCTACGAAGACTGTAGTATGAGCGAGCTGCTGGAGTGGAGCTTTCGGCAGTTAGCCATCACCCGCGCCTATGATCCCGGTCTGTGGAGGCTGGCTTTTTCAACACAAAGCCTCAATTTCATCGCGCTATGGGGAGGCCTGGCGGCGGG
>DATKAT010000112.1:0-13579 GCA_035514675.1 Acidobacteriota bacterium
GTTTCCGCGTGACGCTGCGGCTTTCTGATATAGTTCCCGTTTATGCGGAACAATCCTCGAGATCTAATTCTGACGATTCATCGCAATCACGCGAAGGCGTGGGAACAGCGGAATCTGGATCAGCTTCGAGAGCTTTACGCCGACTCCGCCGTGATCTTCTACACCGAATCTCCGCCCCGCTTCAATGACTTTAAGACCTTTGAAAACACGCTGCAGCAGCAGTTTTCCCAGATCGAAGAGGTGTCGTTCTTCACGTCCAACATCCAGATCGAGGTGTCGGAGGATATGGCGTGGATCAACTCCCAGTATCTGAAAGCCTTCAAGCGAAACGGAGAAATGTTTCGCCAAAGCGGCCGTTGGACGGAGGTTTACCAGAAATTCGACGATGACTGGAAGCTGGTCCACCTGCACGCATCGCCCAATCCGGATTCCTAGCCGCCCCGGGCCCGTTTTCTCTTTGCAAGAGCCAGCCAGACCAACAGATAGAGGAATCTAGGCAGAAACAGCGCCCCCTTCAAGATGGCGCGTCCGAGCGATAAGGGCAACGATTCCGGGGAATCGCGCAGGTTCCGGAGAAACCCGGCTGAGCTGGATTCCAGGTAATGGCAGTGGAGGTGTTCGTTAAACGCCAGTCGATGGCGAACGGGATAGAGGAAAAAGAGCAGCTTCTGGAATCGAAAAGTGGGGCGGCCCGTTAATGCCGCCGCAACGACTTCCACGTCGGCGTCCAGCAGCTTTTTCAAACCGAGCAGGTTTTGCAGGGAGAAGCCCGAATTGTAAGGGACGATTCTTTCCACGTCCGGTCGCGATTCGAAGAGCTGGCGTCGCGATTCATTGCAGTAGACTGTGATCAGAGGTTTGGGGGCGATTTTGGCGTGGTGCAGGGAGTCGAGCAGCTGGCGGCAGAATTCCGGCCCTTCCGTTTCCAGAAAAAGAAAGCGCTGCACTTCTCTGAGGTGAATCGGAGTCGACTCCAGAAACAGGCGAATCGTCTTGCCTATTTTTCGGCGCCTGAGAATGAAGCAGTCCAGATGGCGATTGAAGGCCAGCCGGGCGGCTCCCGGAAGCAGCAGGAAGAGCAGCTTTTGAGGCAGAAACTTTCTTCGCCGGGTAAAGAGCGCGGAGACGACTTCCGGGTTCTCTCGGGCCAGCTTTCGGGCGGCCTGCAGGAAGGAGAATCCCTGCGACGACTGGTACGTCAGGACCTGTTCGACCCCTTCCATTTCCGCATAAGCCTCTTCCAGCTCCTGCGGGCAAAGGACTGTAAATGCGGGGCGGATCGCCACTTCAGGGTTGCGGATCGTCTCCAGGGCCCGGCGGCATTCCGTCATCGTTCCGGAGTGAATCCAGGCCACCCGGCAGCCGGCCTCCTCGGGATGCGATTCGAACAGCAGCGGTTCCCAGCGGCCCAGTTCGCCAATGGTTCGAATGGTCAGGTCGAAGCAATCGAGAGCCGAGTTAAACGCCAGCTTCTTGCGAAAGCCGCTCAGGAGAAAGTAAGCCTTCGCCTTTCGAAAGATCGGTCGACGGGAATACACGCAGCAGATCAAATCCGGATCGAAAGCTCGAATCAGGCGTCTGATTCGCCACAGTTCGAAAATGGAAGGGCGGGCGGGCGCGCTCAGGACTCGGCTGAACTCGCCGGCCTTTGAAAACCTTTCGTAGTAGCGCTCCGAGCATAACAGAAGCGTTTCGGCCCGTGGGTAAAGATGGGGGCTTCGGATGCGCCGCGCCGCTTCCAGCATGTAGGGGGGCGTTTCGGTCTGTAGAAACAGGATCCTGCGCCCCTCGCGAACCGGGGCGCGGCCGTCGCGAATTCGGTGAAAAATGTGACGGGCCAGGCTGCTGCGGTTGACTTCGAATGTCGCTCCGATCTCGTCGACCGCAATGACGGCGTCGATTCCCAGGAGCCAGGGAAATAGTTTAAGGCGAAAGTACCCGGGCCGGCCGTCTACGAAAAGCAGGGCCCCCGAAAATTGTACTCGCCGAAGGATTCTCCATTGGGAAAACAGCGCTCCGTACTCGAGAACGTGAACTTCAGCCTGCGGGTCCAGCCGCCGAGTCCAGCGGGGTCGCGTCCTTTCCACCGTTTCGTCCGAAGCGCTTTTGACAAGCAGCACCCGGCCCCGAAGCTGACCTGCAGCCTCGTCGACTTCCCCTTTGACGAACTCGTCGCCTGGAGCGTAAGGAGGCCGGAGGACGGAAGTTAACAAGCGCCGGAGGCCGCAGTCGTGCAATCGTCCCGAGAAATCGATTGATTTTCGCTGCTTCGCCGGAATCCTCCACGCCGCGAGCTTGATCTGGACGAAGCCGCGGCTCAGCAGGGGAAATAGAATCAGATCCCATTCCCGATCCGCGGGAATCTCAGTCAGCGCCCAGCAGCGGTCGAAAAGGCCGGCGGCGGCTTCGACTTTCGACGCCGCGCTCCCCCCTCGCAGCAGCTCCAGCCTCCACTGCGGATGCTGCTTTCGAAGCTCGCGAGCCAGGTACAGAAGCGGTCGGGGCGTCGCGCACTCGACCAAGAGGACCCGCATCCTATTCATTCTCCTGCGCCAATTCCTGATAAAGCGAACAAACCTGGTCGGCCAGGCTATTCCAGTCGTAGTGCCGTTCGACGGTTTGACGGCCAGCCTCGCCTAGCCGGCGGCAGAAATCCGGATTCCCCAACAGCGCCAGCGTCCACATCGCGAAGCGTTCCGGCTCATCGGCGATGACGATGTTTTCTCCGTGGCACGTCCGGAGGCCCTGGCAGGCCAGCGGCGTGGCCACAGTGGCTCGACCAACGGCCCATCCCTCCAGAATTTTTCCCCGAATTCCAACGCCCGTACGAAGCGGGACCACGACGACCTGCGCAATTCGATAATAGGTGCGGATGTCGTGGACGAATCCGGTGACCGTGATCCGGGGATTCGTGGCCAGCTCCAGGATTTCACGCGTAGGAGACGAGCCCACGATGTAGAGGCGCGTTTGCGGGCGCTCCCGCAGAATCAATGGGAAGATATCATTGCAAAAGTACACCATCGCGTCAACGTTGGGAGAGTGCCGGAAAGCCCCCACGAACACGATGGTGTCGGGTTCGACCCCTTGCTCCTCGTATCGAAATTCATCGGGATCGACTCCCGTGTTGATGACCGTCAGACGGTCCGGCTCTACAAATCCTTCCAAATACCCCCGATCCTGATTGGTCACGCAGACGACCCGATCGACGAGCCGGCACAACTCGACCTCGCGATAGAGGGTCTGCAATGAGTTGTAGTATCCGCGGATCTTTCTTAGCCAGTTTCTTTCGACCTTCACCAGCGTTTGGTGAGCGGCGTAGTTGACTTCGATCTCGGTGAGGATCTTCACGGCGCCGGAGGGGAGCAAGTCCCGATAGAGAGCCATTTGGGTCCATTCAAAATGTGCGATGTGGAAGTCTTCCTCAGCCAGAAGATCGGCCAGCGCGTTGCGAAAGGCGCGGCTGTTGAATTCCTCGAAGGGCTCATATGGGAAGAGCGACAGCGGCTGGCAATCATTGCGCGGTACGCCGAGCACGCGGCGGCAGCAGTCGCGGGCCTGCTGCAAGAAGCGCTCTTCATCCCTCCCTTCGGTAAAGCAGATCAGCGTTACCTCGTGGCGAAGGGCCGCCCGGGACATCAATTGAAAGACTCTTCCCGCCCCGCCGTGGGTGCCCAAGTGGGGCAGATAGGCGCTGACGACCAGCAGTTTGAGACGGCCGCCGGCCGCATTGGGACGGCGATCCGGCAGGAAGTGGTTCAGAAAGCGGACTGGATGCCACGTCCAGTCCTCCAGCGTGGCGTCGTCGACCGCCCGCCGCGGCTCCCGAAGGCGAAGCGCCAAGACCGCCGGAAGTTTGCGCAGGCTCCAGATGTAGCGGCCCATCCCGAACCCTTCAGGCAGATCGATGGGATACCAGAGAAAATGCGGGAGGAGGCGGCGAAACTGGAAATTCTTCCACAAATACCAGAGCTTGCGCTCCTCGATCAGCGCACGGAGCTGCTGAGGTGGAAAGCGTCGGGCGCTGGTGCTTCGGTGCTTGTGCAGGACGCGGCTCTGGGCCGCCACTTGGACGGTCCATCCCCTGCGCCACGCACGATAGCTGAGGTCGGTGTCCTCCAGGTAACAGGGGGAAAAAATCGAAGAGAAGCCGCCCAGCTGGAGAAAACGGCTACGGTTGAAGGCCGACGCTCCCCCTCCGGCCCACAGGACGGGCAGCCGCCGGCGCGAATAGTGCGCCTGCCGGAACGGCGCGTGCTCCAGATGAAAATATCCCCTCCGAAAGCGCCCTCGAGTGTTGCCGGTCTCCTCCCGCCTTTGCTCCGGCGGAAATTCAATCTGGCTGGAAACGGCGAACAGCGCAGGATCTTCGAAAGCCTCCAGCAGGGGCCGGAGAAAGTCCTCCGCGACAATCATGTCGTTGTTTAGCAACACGACGATGTCGCGACTGGCGGCGCGCACTCCCCGATTGTTGCCTTCTCCAAACCCCAGATTGTCCTGCAGCGCGACCAGTCTGACCTGCGGATAGCGCTGGGCGAGCCACTCGACAGTGCCGTCGTCGCTCCCGTTGTCCACTACCACAACTTCGTGCGACCCTCCAGCCCGGGTCAGGGCGCGAAGCAGGGGAGGGAGGCTTTCCTCCAACAGGTCCCGGCCGTTCCAGCTCACGATCACCACGGAGCAGGAGGCGCGGTCGACCGGCGGCGCAGCCTGGTCGCCGACGTTGCCGGTCTGAATTGCGAAGGCGAGCCGAAGGAAGCGCAAGGCCTCGACTGCGCCGTGCAGCAGAACCAGCAGAAGTTGCACCGGCAGCAGAAAGATCCATTTCAGGAGGCGCATCATGAATGCAAGGAAAGAGAAAAGATCATCACTCCGAGTTCCCGTTCGTCTCTCTCATCCCGCGAGCGGTGCATTCGAGCGCACTGAAGTTCGATTGTAAAGATGCGACGGGAAGTGTCAGGAAAGGGGATCAGGTAGTGCAGATCGAACGGCTCCCCCGGTACGATCGGATGCGTTCCGACTTCGACTCCGTCGACTCGGACCGTCAGAAGGTTTTCAAAGGGACTGTAGCCGTACACGCCTACAAAACTGCACGGCTCATCGGTTTGCAGATAGGCCTGCGCCTGCCGCCTGGTCCAGCGGAAGCCGGTCCTGTCGCGTTCGTACCAGTACCAGCCATCTCCCAACTGGCGTCCCGCCGGACCGGCTGAGAAATCGATGCTGGGCTGGAAATCCGGGTCCCCTTCCGACGGCTGGTTCCGTTCAAGACGCCAGTTTGCGCGAAGCTTGAGACGAAGAACGTCCCTTTCTTCGGCCCGCACCAGAATGGGCCAGAATTCGGCGTGCACGTGCCAGCCCAGGCCGCAATAGGTCAGCCATCCCCAGTGGGGATGCAGCCGGGCGAAGCCGGCGCGGTCCATGCAGCAGGGAAGTTCGTGCAGGGGGAGCAGTCCGGCGGCCCGAATAGACCTTCGCAGAAAGCCGGGGCGGACCATCCGGATGTTTGCAAACGAACCGTGCTCCTTTAAGAAAGCCGGATTCCGTAGTCGGACGTAACGGTCCCGCAGAAACACGGATGGCAGATAGTGCGGAAAGAGAAGTTCGGAATGAGCGTCGTACGGATACCACCAGTTGGGGGTCGTCAGAAAAATCATCCCAAGCCGGCGAAGGGTCCGTCGCAGCTCCCGTAGAAAGCGCGCTTGGGCGCGAGCGCCTGCCGACAGATGCTCCAGAACGTCGAACGCGAAAATGTAATCGAAGCTTTCGGAGCGGAATGGAAGGCGTTCGCCAACGCATTGCAGAAACGAGGCTCCGGGGCTTTCCTGCGAAAGCTTCAGAACGTGTCGATGCACGTCGCCTCCGGCGTAGCGGGCCCCTCTGCGGGTCAGGATTTCCGCGAGCCCGCCGGCGCCGCATCCGATGTCGAGAACCTTTCTGAGCCGAAATTCCATTGGAACGACCGCCTCAAAGCCGGACAGCAAGCGCTCGTTCCGACGCCGGGTTTCCTGCCAGTATTGAATCCAGCGCTCCACATAGGGCCCCGAGTCCGTTCCAAAGAGGCCGCGAGCGGTTTCCCGAAAGATGGAGGAGTTGGGGCGCTGGGGAGGCCTTTGAAACGATTCCGGCTCTTCTTGCATCATGAATTCCGGTCCGTGCCGTCGCTGTGGCAAAATGGTCGCCGGGCCGAAAGTCGCGACCGGCAAAAAAAGGGTAGCATAGATAAATACCCGCAGCGGGCGTTCGGCGGACGACGAACGGGATGAAGCACTTAAACGCGTTCCTTTTTTTGATTTTGCTGAGCTCCAACGCTTCGGCCACTTCCGTGCAGACGGTCAACCTGGTCGAAATGGTGGAGACCGCGGCCCGCATCTTCCATGGCCGCTGTCTGTCCGTTCAGGAAGTGGTCCCCTCCGAGGATGAGATTTCCTATTACGTGTACGAGTTCGAAGTGCTGGACGGGATCCAGGGGGTCCAGACCGGCGAAACGCTGCGATTCCGTCAGGTCATGGGACTGCGCGGCCGGCATTTTCCCATTCGAGGGCTCCCCACTTTTCAGCCGGGACAGCAATTGGTTCTGTTTCTCCACGGCGATGGTGAAACCGGACTGACCAGCCCCGTTGGACTGCATCAGGGCGTATTTGAACGGCGGGAGGACTCCCTTGGCGGGATCGGCTGGCTGAACGGAACCAACAACACGAACCTGGCCGCCGATCTGACCGCTGACAAGGCGAAGCGGCTGGGACTGGATCCGGCCCGCCTCGAAGAGTTCAGTCTCGGAATGGCCCTTTCCCTCGACAGCCTGAAGAGTTCCG
Organism: Acidobacteriota bacterium; assembly: GCA_035514675.1. Lineage (GTDB taxonomy): Bacteria > Acidobacteriota > UBA6911 > RPQK01 > JAPXNP01 > DATKAT01. The sequence goes on from DATKAT010000112.1 coordinate 6,810, forward strand.
TCCGGAGCATCCAGCGCGTCCTCTCCGAACGGGAAAGCAAAATCCGATGAACCTCGCCGCCGGCAGGATCGTTCGCCTCACGCTGACGGCTCTGGCGCTGTCATTCAGCGGAGCTCCGCTGTTTGCCGGCGGCCCGATTCAGGTGCTCCCGGGAGGATCCTTCCTGAGATGGAACCCGGCTCAGCCGGTTGGATTCGCAATCGACCAGGGACCATTGAGCGATCTGATCGCCAATGAGCAGGGCGCCCAACTGGTCCGCAATTCCGCCGGCGCCTGGGAGAATGTCGAGACTTCCTCCCTGGAATTTCAAGACTTCGGGTTCCTGGACCGGGACGTCAAGACGCAGGACGATTTGCAGTCTGTCCTGGGCGCGCCCAATCGCAACGCCATCGTCTTTGACGCCGACGGAGCCCTAACCAACGCCCTGTTGGGCGCGGGCGCCAGTCAAACCGTGCTTGGATTCGCTTCCGCATTCGCGAACCCGGCCGGTACGGAATTTCTGACCGGCGTAGTGATTCTGAACGGAACGAAGGCCCAGCAACCGACCTTTCCGCAGGTCGTCATCCACGAACTGGGCCATTTGATCGGCCTGGACCATTCTCAGGGACATTTGGAAAACGCCTTCGGACCAGGCAGCTTGAATCTCCGGCAGCATCTGCCCATCATGTTTCCCTTCGTTTTCGGAACCGGACCGTCGGAGCCCCAGCTGGACGACATCGTCTGGCTGAGCTGGATGTATCCCCGGGGGACGACCTTGCAGGAAGAAACAGGCACGATTCGGGGACGTGTCTTCAGACGCAGCGGCTTTCCGCTTGCCAACGCCAATGTGGTTGCCGTCCAGGTCGAGGAACAGGAGGACGGTGCATTGGTGGAATCCCGCGAAGTCTTCGTCTCTAACGTTTCGGACTTCCTGCTGACCGGGGACGGAGCATACGAGCTGCCGGGCCTGCCGCCCGGAAAATACGTCATTTACATCGAGCCGATCCACGTCTCGTTCGTAAACGGCAGCAGCGTCGGCCCGCACCCCTTCTTCTTCACCGACTTTCCAAAGGACTACTTCAACGAAAACGAAGCGGGCGATGCGACCGTTGACGACGCAAGCGAGAAGACCGTCATCGAAGTCAATGCCGCCCACGCGATCGAGGGAATCGACCTGATCTCGAACGAGCCGGCCAATGAGCTCCACCTGCTGGACGACGACGATGAAATGCTTTTCGAGTTTCCCGCAGGCTTTCGTTTCCCGTTCTTCGGGAAAAGCTACGGGGCGATCGTCGTCAACAGCGACGGACATTTGACTTTCGGCACGGGGGATTCCGCGCCGGGACGGGCCCGCGACGAGATGCGGTTTCTTTCCGGACCGCCGCGAATCGGAGTCCTGTTTTCCGATCTCGATCCCTCCCAGGGCGGGGAAGTCAAGGAAGAGTTGGGCGATGACTTCGTCCGCTTTATCTGGGACGGCGTGCCGGAATTCGGCGCGCCGCCTGCAGATCCCGGGAACTTGTTTCAAGTTACGTTGTTCCGAAACGGCGACATCGAGTTTCAGTACGAGAGACTGCGCATTACTCCCGATTCCGATGTGAACTTTCCACAGCAGGGGCTGGGCGCCATTGTCGGGATCTCGCCGGGAGGGCGCGAAGTCGGCCTGCCCATCGATTTCAGCGAAAACGCGGAACCGTTCGCCATTGGAACCGAAGCCGCCTACCAGCTCTTTCCGGGAGACACGCTGAATCTGGAAGGGCGGACCATTCGATTCGCCGCATCAGAAGTCGAGCTGTTCTTTCCCTTCTATCAGGGAGACGACGTCCACTTCACAGGGTTCGCCGTGACGAATTTCGGCGAAACGGAAACGGTGCTCCAGTACGAAGGATTCGATGCGGACGGCCAGCTTCTGCCCTTTCCCGGCAATCCTTCCAGCGCGAACGTTGGGGCAGGCGCCTATCTGGCCCGGTTGGGCACGGAAATCTTTCAGATTCCGCTGGCGACTCCCCAGAGCGGCTGGGTGCGCATTCGCTCCAGCTCTCCCGATGTGGGCAGCTTCTTTCAGTTCGGAAACGGACTGGTCGGATCCCTGAGTCGAATGGACGGCTCGGTGGCCTTTACCGAAACCTCCGACCAGCTCTTTTTTACTCGGATTCACCACGGCCCCCGGTCGTTTCCGCTTCCGTTCACTCAAAACGTTCTTTCGGCCCAGACGACTCTTTTTTTCGCCAATCCAAACCCCGAGCCCGTGACGCTGACTCTGAGGCTCTTCGCTCCGGGAGGACTTTCTGTCGGGAACCCCTCGATCCGAGAGCTGCCCGCCAACGGCGCGCTTTCGGGAACCCTCGTCGACCTGTTTCCCCAATCCCTGCTGCCCGGCTCCAGCCTTTCCGGCGGATTCGTGCAGGTGGACTCGTCCGGCGGCGGAATCGTCGGGTTTCAACTCATCGAGGTGGGCGACGGCGATACGGCCTTCGGGCTCAACGCCGCTTTCCCGTCCGACGACGAGGTCTTGTATTCGGCTCAACTGGCCCATGGCGATGCCATCTTTACCAACCTGAAAGTCATCAACACAACCGACGATTTGAAGCCGATCATCGTGAGCGCGCTGATCACCATGGAAGACGGTTCGGTAGGAGGCCCCATCGAAAGTCAGTTGATCCTGGGTCCGAAACAGTCGCTGCAGCTGGACGCGGGGCAGTGGTTTAATTTTCCGCCGCCCTCCTCCCAGTTCATTGTGGGGTCGATTCGCGTCACGATGCCGGAGCCGGGCGGAATCGTGGGCGACGTCCTGTTCGGAGATCCCCAACGGGCCGATTACGGAGCGGCTCTTCCCCTTCAGGGGCGCCTGTTCCGCCACGGCGTCTTCAGCCAGGTGGCTAACGGCACGCTGGATCCCAACGACCCCTCGATGGAAACTTTTACGGGCCTGGCCCTGTTCAATCCGAACCCCGTGGCCGCCATCGCCGACATTCGGATCTTCCGATCCTCGGGAGAACTCGTCGGACAGGCCGAAAGGACCATTCAGGCCGGCCAGAGAATGTCGCAAACCCTGGAAGAATTGGCGCCCGCCTCGGCTGATGTGATCGGCGGATATACCATCGTCACCTCCAGCCAGCTTCTGGTCGGCCAGGTCTTGTTCGGCAACAGCACGCTGCAGTTTCTCTCCGCCGTCCCCGCCAGAATCGTGGAATGACGATGATTAGAAATCAAGATTCCAGCGTCAAGCCCCCGGCACTCAGCACCCAGCACTAAGCCCTGACCGGCAGCGTCCCGGTTGTCAGAATCGTTTGGTATTTGTAGAAGCCGAGCGGCATGGCGGTCAGCGAAACTCGAGCATTTGCCCACGAAAGCGAAGAAGAATTCGCCCGGTTTCTTGATTTTTACAAGATTCGATGGTGCTACGAACCGGTGTGTTTTCCCATCGCCTGGGATGAGCGGGGTCGGGCGACCGAATCGTTTACGCCCGACTTCTTTCTGCCCGAATTCGACCTGTACGTTGAGCTTACGACGATGAAGCAGAGTCTGGTGACGAAGAAAAATCGCAAAATTCGACTGATGCGCCGATATTACCCGGGGATTCGCGTCAAAATCCTTTATCGACGAGACTATCAGAAGCTCTTGTTCAAGTTTGGGGTGAAGCCGTGAACAGGGCTGTGGCGGAACGCCCTGACGAGCCGGTCATCGAAAGGGTCCTGTTTTCGGAAGGCCAGATCCGCGCCAGAATCCAAAGCCTCGCTGCAGAAATCAGCCAAGACTACGCCGGCGCAGACCTCGTCATGGCCGGCATTCTGAAGGGCGCCCAACTCTTTACCTGCGATCTGGCGCGCAGCTTGAGAGTTCCCGTCAGCGTCGACTTCCTGTCGCTGAGTCGCTATAAACGATCTCCCCAGACCCGCGTGGTGGAAATCACCCAGGATCTAGAAGCCTCTATTGCTGGAAGGGATCTTCTGCTGGTCGAAGATATCGTCGACACTGGGCTGACGTTGCACTATCTGATTCAACAACTGACCGAGAGGGCGCCGCGATCCATTTCAGTCTGCAGCCTGCTGGACCGAAGCGCCTTGCGGCTGGCCGACATCCCGCTGCGCTACGCGGGTTTCCACGTCAATGAGGAATTCCTGGTCGGATACGGTCTCGACTACCGCGAGCGTTTTCGAGAGGCGCCGTGCATCTCGGTGCTCAGCCGAGAGGGGTGGGCGAGTCCGGCTGAATGAGGAAGTGCACGACCAGCCAGGCGGACAGAAAAGCGACTGGAAGGATCCAGGCCCCTCTCAACGGGAGGCGTCCGAAGCGACTTCCCGGCCCCGTCCACTGCAGATCGGCTTTCTGGCAGTGACGCAGGTAATTTTCATAAATTCCCAGAAGCGTTGAGTACGCCACGGCTAGAAAGACCGAAAAAAGAATGGTGAAAAAGGCGATGGCGCCCAGATAAAGACTCCAGCTCATTTTTCGTTCTTTCAAATTTCGGTTCAGAGTCGCTTCAACTGCGCGATGCGCCGGCGGGCCCGCTTGGTCGGCCTTCCCTCCCCTTTCCCCCTCAATTCCGGAGGGCGGCGCATCATTCGGTCGATCGAATCGACAGCCGGGCGAGGCGGGCTCTGATCGTCAAACAGTTCGCCGGTTTCAGCTTTCGGGACCGGCTTGTCGCGCAGCCCCCTCACGACGAGCGCCCGGCGCCGCGCGCCCTGATCGAATTCGATGCGATCCCCCAGCTCAAGCTTTCGATGAGGCTTGCCGGGCGTCCCGTTGACCAGAATCTTACCCGAGTCGCAGGCGCGATTGGCCTGCGAGCGTGATTTGAAGATTCGGGCCACCTGAAGCCATTTATCCAAGCGAACTTCCACAATCGTCAGTTTACAGAAATGGACCAGATCTCGAAACGGGGCGTCCCCGGCGTAAAGGATTCCGAACGGAGGCGCGGGCGCAAGCCCTTTCCAGCCGTCCCATCGGTTCGAAACGCAAAATCCTGCAAGGCTGGAGCGGACCCTATGAGAGTGGGGCAGGGGGGAACAAACCGTTGTCTTGATGGGAACTGCGAATGCGCTGAAATTCCGGCGCGAGTTCATAAAATAGATCGAACAGCCGAGGGTCGAAATGACTTTCGCGCTCCCGCTTCATTTGCTGCAGCGTCTCCTCCTCACTGACCGCCGGCTTGTACACTCGTTTGTGGACCAATGCGTCGTAAACGTCGGCGATGGCGACAATTCGAGCCGACTCAGGGATGGCCTCGCCCTTCAGCCCGCTTGGATAGCCCTTTCCGTTCCACCACTCGTGGTGCGACAGGGCGATTTCTTCGGCCAGGTTCAGAAGCGGAATCAAAGATCCTGACAGGATGCGGGCGCCGTACTCGGTGTGGCGCTTGATCTCGTTAAACTCGGTCCGACTCAGAGGACCCTTTTTCAAAAGAATGCTGTCGGGAATCCCCACTTTTCCGATGTCGTGCATGGTGGCGGCCAAGCGGATGTCGTCGACCCGAGCGGCCGGCCAGTCCGCGGCCTCCGCCAGCACTGCCGAATAAAGTCCGATCCTGCGTATGTGCGCTCCCGTTTCGTCGTCCCGCTCCTTGACCGCCGAGAGGAGCCGAATGACGATCTCCTCTTCGCGACGCCGAATTTCCCGGGTGCGCTGTTGAACCTCTTCCTCCAGCTGGGCCTGGTAATCTTTGGCTGCCAGCTTCAGCCGTCGGCGTTCCAGGGCGTTGGTGACGTTGATGATCACCTCGTTCTGCTTAAAAGGCTTGACGATGTATCCGAACGCGCCCAGTTTGAGCGCATCGATCGCCGTCTTCGGGTCGTCCACGCCCGTGCACATGATGACGGCCATGTCCGGGAAGGAGTTGGTTAATTCGTGCAGGAATTCGATTCCGGTCTCCCCAGGCATTCGGATGTCGCTGAGAACCAGGGAGTAAGCCGCCTCCGATAAGAGACGCCTGGCTTGAGACGGACCCTCGGCCGTGTCGCATTCATATCCGGCCGCTTCAATCCATCGCTTCAGGATGGCGCAAATGTAAGGCTCGTCGTCGACTACCAGAATCCGATGATTCTTGTCCTGCGCCGTCGATACCAATTCAGGCTGCAAGATCAGCACTTTCCCGACGCGACGCGCCCTCCCGGAGCCCATTTGCTCCTATAATAGCGCAAACGCCATCAAATTGAAGAGATGATACCAAAATCCGCCGAATTAGAACAGAGATTCTTTCGTCACAGCCCTTGGGACAAGCCTTTCAAATACGCGACGACGCCTTCGCCGGGGCAGTCGCATTTCAAATCACCGAAGGAGGGAAGATCACCAGCCCGGATCGTGCACGCAGATCCTGTTGCGGCGGCGAATAGCGGCGCGATTGCGCAAAACTCTTTTGTCGCCTTGCCCCCGACTGCAAATCCCTGTCGCACGACCCGTGTGGAATTTAACCCCGGGCTGTTAAGCCCCGGTACAGCTCCAGAGTCGCTTGGGCGATGGCCTTCCACGAGAATCGCTCGACGACTCGCCTCCTGCCGGCTTCACCCATCCTTCGGCGGCGCTTTTCGTCCCGGAAGAGTTCGTTGATCGCCACCGCCAGATCGGAGGCAAAGCGGGACGGATCTTGCGGATCGAAATCAGGCGCGCCTCGTCGCTGGAAGGGAACCAGGAGTCCCGTTTCACCGTCGGCCACGGCTTCGGGAATGCCGCCGACCCGGCTGGCCACGACGGGGCAGCCGGCGGCCATGGCCTCCAGGTTGATGATTCCGAACGGCTCGTAAATGGACGGGCAAACGAACAGGGCGGCTCCGCTGTACAGGCGGACCAGA